>JAAYAK010000096.1 GCA_012719415.1 Syntrophorhabdus sp. | reverse complement strand
CCACAAGGTCCATGGATATCCGTTCATCTTCGTCTTCGTCCTTTTCGTCCTTTTCAAGGGTCAATGCCTGTTCCCGAATCTTGTCGAGGGTCTCCTCGACGATGGTCTTGAGACCATAGTACTTCTCAAGCGCCTGCTTCAGCTCGTCCTCGGTGACGATGAGGGGCTCTATCTCCATCTTGACCATTCTCGCCACGTTGTCCATGGCGTCTATGTCGAGGGGATCGACCATGGCGAGCTTGAGGACGTTGTGCCTGCGCATGACGGGGATAACCATGGAATTCTTGGCGATGTCCGTGGTGATGAGTGTGACGACGTCCTCGGGGATCTCGAGCTCCTTGAGATCGATGATGGGGATGTTGAGCTGCTTGCTGACGGTATCGATGATCTCTTTCTCGGAAAGCATCCCCAGCTTGACGATGACCTTGCCGAGCTTGTCGCCATATTTCTTCTGCTCCGTGAGGGCCCGAAGAAGGTCCTTTTCCGTCAGCTTCTTCGCATCAAGAAGCAATTCCCCAAGTCTCTTGCGCATTCTTGCCATTACTTTTTGCCTTCGAGATATTTCAGTCTTTCCAGGACTCCATTCCTCTGCGCGTCCGATGGCTTTGCCAGGCTGAGATATTGCCGGTAGTATTTCACGGCTTCTCCGGTCTGGCCGAGGTTGTCCTTGATGACGGCGTAGGAGAGAAAAAGAAGCGGGTCTTTCGGGTTCTTTTTCATCGGCGCTTCCATGACCTTCTCCGCGTCCTGAAATCTTGCCTGGGTCCGCAGGACAGCGCAGAGGTTCATGTAGGGCTCGAGACCGTTCGGATCGAGGGAGATGGCCTTGCGGAAATACTCCTCCGCCAATTGGGCCTGCCCCTCGGACATCATGACAAGGCCCAGGTTGTTGTACGCCTTCGGGTAATTGGCATCATATTCGAGGACCCTTTTGAAATATGAGACGGCCTCCTTCCTGTTGCCCTGCGAAGCCGCGATGACCCCGAGATTGTTGAGAGATTCCAGGTGACCCGGCCTTCTTGCGAGAATATCGTTGAATATCCTCCGGGCATCACCGGTCCGACCGGAGTTTATCGCCCTGAGAGCCTCGTTGTATTGAGCGTCTATCCTTTCTTCGTCAGTCCTTCTTACCCTCGTCCGCCGGATAAGCTCCTCTCCGGGATCCTCTTTCTCTTTCTGGTAGGCGCCCGCGACCACCCGCGGACTCCGGACTGTTCTCACATCCTGCCCGTCTGCCGGAGACCGCGGAACCGGCGTTTTGCCGCCCACGACAGGTTTCACAGCGGATGGCGCCTTTGCGGCGCCGGGTCCGGGTGTCTCCTTTTTTGCGGAAAGACCCTGCTGCTGCGACGGACCCGCCCCTTTCTTTTCTGTCACGGCTCGTGACTCTGCCGCTGCCAGTGCCGTTCGGGTCGCCTGCGGTTTCGCCTCCGGCCCCGAAACATTCTGCACCGGACCGGGTGTCTTTGCGACACCGGGGGGTGAGGACACCGGGACCTTCGGCTGCCGCGGGGGCAGGGCTTTCCCCTTATGGAACGCCGGGATGTAGAGATAGGCGACCACCGCGACGGCGAGAGCCAGAACAACCGCGATCAGTGCGACAGACGGTTTTTTTTTAGCCCCGGGCTCGTTGCCGCCGACAGGAATGCCGGACGCGTTCCCTTTTCTCTGTTCCTGTGCCTTCTTCAGGGCATCATGGATTATGCTCATCTATGCGTACCCTCACCTGACGTAGATGATCTTCGGGGTCAGAAACACGACAAGTTCGGTGTTCCTCTTCTCTTCCGTATCCATCCTGAAAAGCTGGCCCAGGATAGGGACGGAACTGAGGCCCTTTATCCCCGTCCTGTCCTTGAACTTTCTCTCCTGGATGAGGCCGGCTATCACCACCGTTTCACCATCCTTTATCCGGACGATCGTATCGGCTTCCCGTGTCGTGATGACAGGCACCCTGCCCTGCGAGTCGGGGTTGGGAGAATTGACATAGCTTGATATCGTCGAATACACCGGGTGCACGCTCAGTATGATGTTGCCGTTCTCATCGATCTGCGGGGTCACATCGAGAACAATGCCCACGTTCATGAATTTCGGGGTGTACGTGGCGACGGGAGTGGCGCTTCCACTGGTGTAGGCCAAGGCCTCGTCAAAGTAAACCTCCTGCGTCGTCGCCTTGATAACGGCCCTCTGATTGTTGAGTGTCGATATCTTCGGATTCGAGAGCACCTGCGTCTCGTATTCGGATTGCAGCGCCTCGACGTAGGAATTGGAGATATCGAGTTCTCCCGAGGAAGGAGACCCGACAAAGAAACGGAACACCGGCTGCGTGATGCTGAAATCAGCGGGCATGGTGAAGTTCTGCGTGACGCTGATGTTCGCGAAGCTTCCCACCCTCGCGTTCACCAGGCTCCAGTTGATACCCTGCCGCGATCCGACGTTCAGTATCACCTCGACTATCTTCGCCTCGATGAGGATCTGCCTATGCATCGGTTTTTCAAGGCCGTCAAGGAGCATGGAGATACTCTTCAGGTTCTTCGGGTAGTCAGCCACCATGATGGTGAACGCCTGCCTGTTTATCGCGAGCTTTCCATCCTTGGACAGCATGGGCTTCAGGTTGTCTTCAAGGCTTTTCCACAGGTCCGATTCGGTCTCGCTCTTTATTTCGAGGGTCTTGTCTTCGCTGCTCGTGGTGCCGGAAGAGGTCGTGGTGCTGGACGAACCTCCTTCCTTCCATGTCACCTTGCTTGTCGCTGTCTTTTTCAGGGAAAGATAGTTGATCGTGAATATCTTCGTTTCCACCTTGGGCCTGGAAACGTAGACGGTCCTGTCCTCGATCTTGTACGCGTAATTGAGCGGCTCAAGTATATATTCGAGCGCCTTCGGCAGGGTAACCTGTTTCAGATCGACGGTGGTGAGACCCTTCACGTCAGGTTCGACGACAACATTGTACTCTGTCTGCTTTGCAATGGCGCGAAGGATGTCCTTCACGTCCGCCTCGCGAAGCGAAAAGGAATAGAGGTCTTCGGCCTGCCTTGCCGCGGCCTTCGGCTCCTTATCCACCTGGAACGAAACCGGGCTCGGTATATCGGGTGGTTTCGTCGCGCTCTTCTGCGCCGCTTTCTCGGAATGCGCGCAGGAAAGAAGAAAACAAAGCAGGACTAAAGGGATCCATCTCATCTTCATTTGGCCCTCTCAGTGGCTTTTGGTTTTGTCGTGAGCGCCTCCTCGGTGGTGACGGCATCGGGATCGGCAAGCGTCAGGGTGCGCCTGACGGCGCCGCGGGCGAGCACCACCCTGTCCCTGCCTATCTCCACGACCTTTTCGTTCCCTATCATATCGCCCTTTTTAACCACATCACGATCTATCACCGCCACCCTGTCGCCGCCCCGCTCGAGGATCGCGGCAAGCCTCACCGCGGTGCCCTCTTCCCTGCCCTTTTTCCCCTTGATGGCGGGAAGCATGAAAGGGTCCGACGACCAGCTCACCGCCAGTTTGTCGAACTGCGGTTTCACGGCAGCCACAGCCGTCTCCGGTTTCCCCGGGGTCTGCTGCGCCTGGGTCTGCTGCCCGGCAGGGGCCGGCGGAGCGGGGGGCGCTGCCTGCTGCGGTTGCGGCTGTCCTGTCTGCGGCTTTGCCGCTTGTGTCTGCGCCTCAGCGGGTGGGGCCGGGGGAACAGGCCCCTTCGGCTTTTTCTTGCCCGTGAAGAAATGAACGTACCCCGCGATGAGGAGCAAGACGATGCAGAGGATGAGGACGGGTTTACTTACCTTCACGCGTTCTCTCCTTGAGGGCCTTGAACTCTATGACAAACCGGCCGGAAAGGACCGGGTATTCCTTCTCATCACAGGCGATCCGCGCCTGCTTGATGCTCCCGTATGCCGTCCGTGCCGACAATTCCTCGAGGAACTGCCCCATGTCAAGGAACCTCCCCTTGATACCCATCTCGAAGACGGGATGGACAATGTTCTTGTGCGAGATCTCCATCGTCTCATAGTGGCCGCTCAAGCGCTCAAGGCTCATCCCCTTTAGCTTTGCCGCGTGGACAACACCCGCCATGTATTCCCCCATTCGGCCGACCGCGGGGGCTCGGGTGAGAAACTCATCGTAGGACTTCTTCAGGGTCTCCTGGGTCTGCACCTGCTGGGTCATGGTCAGCAGACTTGTCTCCAGGGCCTTGCGCTCCTGCAGGACGGCGTTGAGTGAGTTCTGCCCCTTTTTCGCCTGCGCGTTTATGGGCATATAGACCGCGAACACCCACAGAAGGATGATCGCCACGGCGGGACCCGCAAGCCACAAAAGGTTCTTATAGCTCATGCTTCGCGCACCTCGCTGATAAAGCGAACTCCATCACCGGCCTTCCCCGCACCGTCTTGCTCTCCTTGTTCAAGACCTCGACGTGCCGGATAAAACCCGACCCATTGAGGGACAAGAGGAGATCAAAAAGCTTGAGTTCCAGGGCATCCGCCTCGGCAAAGATGTATCCCCTCAAGATCAGCGGGTATTCATTCTCCGAGGTCTTCTGCCCCGCATCCTGCTTCGCCTCGGTGGTCTTCGCCGGGGGCGACGGCGGGGGCGCGGAACCGGCAGCCTGTTGAGCCTGCCCGGGCGCCGCCGGCGCATCGACGGGGAATTGCTTTCCGAATTCCACCGATTTGAGGTAGACGCCGGTCGGGGTCTTCGACGAGAGATACTTGAGGAGAGTCACGAAGGTGATGTCCTTTTTCTGGATCTCGTTCCGTATGAAGCCGATATCCCCGGGGTCCATGAACGTACTGACCGTCTTGAGCCCCAGGCCTTCGATGCCTTTCTTGATCTGCTCCAGCGTGCCTTTCTCCGCCTTGAGTCTCAGGTCGGCGTTCTTTGAGGTGCGCCACATCCCCAGGGAAAGAAGGATGAGGACCGCGGCGATCATCACCGTGCCCAGCATGGCGAAGCGCTTGAGGACCCTGCTCGTCTCACGCCTCTTCGCCCCTTCCGGAAGGAGATTGGGCAAGACATCGATGTTCATGCAGAGCGCCTGGGCAGGGATGTACTTTTCCTCGATCGTGTGAAGGGACGCGAGACGGTCCACCTGCTCCACCAGCATCTCCTCGAGCTTTTCCATGAACCTGGGGATATTCGCGCCCCGACCCGTCACATACACCTGGGTGACCGCCTTGTCGGGATAATGCTGGTTGTAGACGCTGAACGTGCGCTGGACCTCGCCGGCAAGGCGTTCGAAGGGTATCTTGAGTATCTCCGTCAACTCCGCGTCGAAGCCCCGCTCGCGCTTGTACTGTTCGGCCTCATCATAGGACAATCCCGGACCGCTCATGAGGGCGTCGGAAAAACTCTCCGAGGCGGTGAGTATCTCCCGCGCGAACATCAGACGGCGGCCGTTCGCGATGTAAAGCCCCGTCTGCCTTCCTCCAATATCGACGACCGCGATGGACCTCTCACCCACCTCCCCCAGCGCGTACACGTAGGCGAAGGCGATGTCGGTGACGAGAACGACGTCCCGGAATCCGGCCTGCTGAAAAGCTGATTGAATGCGCTGAATGAATCCCTTCGAGGTCCCGACAAAGAGGACCTCGTCCTTCATGACGCCCTTCTCCTCCATCCTCCCCAGCATCATGTGCTCGTACACCATGTCATCGAGCGACATGGACAGGACCTTCGCGGACGTCCAGTTGAGGGCGTCTCGCTGTTCCTTTTTTGGAAGGATCGGTATGGTGAAGGTCTTCTTGATGATATCCGGGGACGAGACACCCACGGCCACTTCCAGGTCCGTGCCTTCCTTCATCCGGATATCCTCGAGGATAAGCCTGAGGTCTTCGAAATCCCCCTTGTAGGGATAATCACCCTGTGAGGTTATAACACTGCTGCCCGCCGAGCCCTTGCACCGTACGTACTTGACGCTGACGGTCCCTATATCCACACCAAGGATATCCAAGCTCACCCCGTATTATCTGGCAGAAACGGTACGACCGGCCTCATGCCACACGTGGTACGAATATTGTAAAGAGTAGTGATATCAAATAGTTGGTGACATATCCCAAGGTGACTAATCAATATTTGACCATATCTCTCGATAATTCCCATAATTATAAGTACTTTTATATGGTTTTCACGGAAATATGTCAACAGGAAAATCCCCGCCTCGGATTGCCGGTGTATCGATCGGATCATCGCTTGCGGGGATTTCGGATCGTTGTGCCAGGATCAGGCTGGAACGTCCGGCTTGAGCGCGGTCAACGGTGTGTCGGGACCCCGCAGGTGCTTGCGGCAGCGACCAGTTCCCTGTCCAGCGTGGCCAGTTGCGCGTCTATGCGCATGGCCAGTTCAAGGTAGGCCGCGTCGTAAGATGAAAGCCCGTATGTTCGGGCCACTTCGTAGAGCCGCCTGATATAAGGAAAACCCCGGGCTTCATCTGTCTCCATCGGGAATCGCGGAAGAAGCCCCATGATTCTCTGAACATCAACCTCTTTCAGCATCCTTTTTCGTTCCGCCACGCAAAGCACGTTTGTCATTTCATACCACCACAGCATTGGAACATGCAATGTCCGGGAATCGGAATGTTCAGAAAAGAAGCGGTTGACCTGCGAAGAGGCTTTGTCCGGCAGGAAAAGCGCCGCCGCGAAGGAGCAGTCTATGACCCATTTTGTCAACGTTTCCTGCCTTCATTGATCAATTCCTTGATATCGTAACCGCCTTTCACGCGCTTTCTTATGGCGGACAATTCGGTGAGAATCTCATCCACCGATGCCGCGTCTTCCTCCGCGGCAGGGATCAACCGCGCGACAACCTTACCTCTTCGCGTGATCGTGATCGTCCGTCCTTTCTCGACCTCCTGGAGAAGCTGCGAAAGGTGAGTCTTGGCGTCAAAAGCGCTCACGGTGTTCTCTTTCACTTTCATTTAACCAGTATATTAAACCAGTCTGTTGTTGTCAAGCGCCAGGTCGAAGCTGGAAAGCAACTCGGCTCTGTATCCTGAGAAGTGTACATTTGCCTCAAGAAGCTCGCGCAGAAGAGATGGAAGCAGGCGATCGGCGACGGCCATCTGAACGTCCCCTATTTCCTCCTGCTTCAAGCACATTGACATAGCCTGCAATGACGGGTATGTTTTGTATACATGGTATCCGGGAGGCATCTGCAAGCAAACAGGGGGCGGAAAAGATCGAACCTGTCAGCTCCCGGGTCTCGAAAGACCCGCTTTTGAGTATGGACGAGATCGCCAAGTCGAGAATAAGGAAAAGGGGAAAGAATAGCGAGAAAAGGATGAAGGAACGCATGGCATATGCGGCGCGGAGAAGAGAGAGGGGTTTCACATCCATAGAGCTTGTCATCGTCATCGTGGTCATGAGTTTGCTCAGCGCATCCATCATCATCAAGAACCCCTTCACCATAAAGGACTACAGTTCCATAGCCGCCGACCAGCTCATCGCGGACATACAGTACGTGCAGATGCGGGCAATGGGAATGAGAATATCCCAGACCATTCAACTCCGCGTTGATGGAGGCGACTACGGCATATACACTGTGGCGGGAGCACGCAAGACATTGCCTGGCAATGTGAAAGTGACAGGCACCAGCGGCTTTGCCGGTCCAATAACATTCAACTCTATTGGAGAGCCGAACTACTATGGTACGATAGACCTGTCGGGGGGCAAGACGGCGGGAGGACAGACGATCAGGGTGTACGCTTCCACGGGGAAAACAGTCATTGAGTAGAACGAACGATAAAGGCTTTACGCTGATCGAACTCATCATGTTCATAATAATCGGCGCGATCTTTTTGCCTGCGTCCATGATCGCCTTCACAAGCGTCATGAGCAATTATTCAAGACCGGATTACTATGTGAAGGCGAGATTCTATGCTGATAAGAGAATGGCGGAGATCACGAGCACGCTGTATGATAACGTTACAGCAGGGAACTTATCATGCTATACCACTTCTTCTCCTGTTGATTCTGATTTTAGAATAGAATGGGCCTCTGACGACAAGTATAAAACCGCGTGCCGTATTGAGACAGTCAATCCCTTCGACTTAAGCACAAAATCCCCGACGAGCAGTTATTATAAAAGGGTCACTGTAACAGTCAAGCATTCTGACCTACTAATTGATGAGATCTCAACCATTATCACGAGAAGACCGAACATGCCATGATGATCTGGAGTGAAAACAAAGGCTTTACCATTATAGAACTCGTTACGGTGATAGTCGTGCTCTCTATTCTCGGCATATTCACTTTCTCTTTCATGGACAATGCCATAAGAACTTACAGGCTCGTCAAGGAACAAAGCCCCCTCTACGCGGACGGCGCCTGTATTATGGAGCGGATCACCCGGGAGTTGAGTGATGCGACTGTCATTAGCACAACAGACGTCCCGCAGTATCCATCATGGTCGAGTGTATTGAAGTTCAACACACCAGCGCATCCTTACCGCTCCGCCAAAGAAGTAACTTTTAAACAGAGTGGCAGAGATTTGGTTAGGAACGAAAACTCGGGTGAGTTTATTCTTGTTGGTAGCAACATAAATATACCAGCAGACGCAACCGACTACGGGTTTAGAGTAACAAGGAATCCCCCTACTGGCACCGGCCAGGAAACCATCACGGTTGAACTCAAACTAACCAGTCTTAGCGATCCCTCCATCCCTCCTTTTGTGCTGAGAACAACGGTTATTCCGAACAACTACGACAGCAGCTACGGTGAAACTGGCAGGTCATTTGGCGGCAACTATTATGAAACGATTCAATAACGATAAAGGCAGTATGCTTGTCATCCTCGTTATCGCCATGACGGTGATAGCGATTCTTGGCGCCGCCTTCGTATCTATGGTGAGTTCAAAGCAACAAGGTTTCACGCTTTTGCTCAACGGCCAACGCGCGACCATGATAGCCAGGGCAGGTCTTGAGTGGGCGATACGGTTCGCATCAGAAGGAAATATCGTGAAGGGTAGTAACATGCCTTTTGATCCGGATAACCCCAACGAAGGCTCGTTTAGCACAAAGTATGATGAGAAAACAGATGTTCTGACCGTTGATGGCACGTATCAGGGAACCACACAAAGAATAACCCTTTCAAAT
>JAAYAK010000095.1 GCA_012719415.1 Syntrophorhabdus sp. | reverse complement strand
CGGACCTCGCGAGGCTCCTCGGTATGACCCCCTCCGCCGTGACCTATGCGGTGCGAAGGGGCGGGAAGACAGCACAGGAGAGGGACTTCAGGCTGGAATGACATATTCAAGGACGTCCCTGCTGTCCGGACGTCCCTGCTGTCCCCTGGACGAGACCGACGTCGACGACAAGGTCGAACGCCAGCGGGACGGCTCCTACCTCATCGACGCGTCCTACTCCGTCCGCGACCTCAACGACCGCCTGAACCTCGACCTCCCCGAATCCCCCGACTACGAGACCTTGGGCGGCTTCATAACCACCCAACTCCAGGGCCTCGCCAAGGGCGGCGAGATCATCCACCACGGCCGCCACCGCTTCACCGTCGTCGACATAGACGGCCGAAGGATAGTAAAGGTCAAATCCGAAAGGGTGAAGTGAAAGACATCACTGGTATATCGAGCGCCTGTGGCCGATACGGACCACGAAGACCACGAGTTTCCTTTCCCTTTTCTCGAAGATAACCCGGTAACTGCCCACCCGGAGCCTGTAGTAGTCCACCATGGCACCTGACAGCCTGATGATGCTGTTCGCGAGGGTGCCGGGGTTCCGGGCGAGGAGGATGAGCTTTTCCTTAACCCCCGTCCCTTAACAGGGCAGACCTGTAACTTCTCATGGGATTTATCTCTGGTCTATCAGTAGAATAAGCGAAAAGTAAATTCGGCGGGCTGCCTCCCAGACTGCCTCTAGCGGGACCGATTATTCCTGCAGGGTGTCCATTGTTGTGCCGTGAAGGAAACGCTTTCGACGGAGTTTTGCGGGTGGCACCCCGGTGGTCATTGCGAGGTAACAGGGGACTGCGGATCACGTCCACTTCATCGCACGTGGAGAGGTCTGGATGGATTCCCGCAGTACAGGATCAGCGGCGGATTGATGCTGCGCGAAGGGTGTCAGGATGAGATCATTCAGTGTGTATGTACTTTTCTTGTTTCTGTTCAATATGTCACTATTCCTGTTTCTGGTTGTCGGGTTGTTCAGGATCAACAAGAAGGAGGGATTCTTCTACAGGGTCCTGACTCCTGTTGAAGCCCCGCCTGAGAGGATCAGGGGCATGATAAACAGCAGGAGGGTCTTGACCGCCCTGGGAGTCTTGCTGTGCTTCCTGTGGTTCTGGCTCACAGGTCCGTTTCCCGATTATTCCTGGGCAGGGTTCTTCCTCTTATCTCTGTATCATGTTCTGGCGATTTCGTTTCTGTGCTTCAGAAGACTGTCTCCGGGTCAGTTTATACTCGTCTGCTCGACTCTGAACGTCTCGGTGTGGATTGAACCGATTGTCTCGTTAATGGGCAACTATACAAGGATCTTCGTGGGGTCGAGCGTGGGCGAGCTTGTCATTCTTCCCCTGTTCTCCACGATGTCATTGACCATGGTCTATTTCGTGAACAGATGTGTTCTATCCAGGATGTTCAGGTCAGAGCGGGTTTCAGCAGTTATATCAGTCGTTGGACTGTTCCTTCTGGAACTCCGGTCATTCATTCTTCTGATTGATCTGTCGTATCGCTTCAAGGGTCTGTGATCGCCATAAGCTGGCAGACCATATGCCGGCGTTGAGAAGGAGGTAGAGCATGAGAAAGATCACGGTGTATGTGAAAGTACCATCCATGAAATCCTTGGAAACGGGCGCGTATAATCATACCTTCCTGCAATTGGGCGATAGCATGACTGAAGTCTATGGTTTTGACCATGCCGCAGGTGTGCTGGATGGCAGACCGGGCAGGGTCGTCAATGACAGTTGGCGGTTGAGAGCGGGCGATTACCAGGCGAAGATGACCTTTGAGGTGACGGACGAGCAGTATGACAGGATAGTGTATGGAATCAACAAAGCCATAAAGGATCCGCCGAACTACAACCTGTTCCCGAATGTAACCGGAGACCCGGACGACCGTCAATGTTCAATGTTTGTAAACGACCTGCTCAAATCCGCCGACGTCAAGACCGGCCTCACTGAGTACGAGACGCCTTATACACACTTCGGCTACATTAAAATGAAGGAATTGCTCGAACCTATGAAGAATTTCATGCCCGACCTGAACGAGAAGACCGATATCGATAGATTCATCAGGAACTTCTGGGGAGTTCCCTTTTCCTCGATCGAGGATGCGGTGAGGAATTACGCTAAGACCGGCCGGTTGGATGAGAGGTTTCTAATCGGCGGTGGCGGGGATAACGATGAAGTCGGGCAGGATAGGGCAGTCCCGATGGAGGTTGCCGCCCTGGAGAATGGTCGGGACGATGAGGAGGATATGTACGCCTATTCGTCGTTCTATCCGGGGTGCTGATGAGTGACGCCGGCGGTCTTGTCTTGCAGGCGAGCGTTCCGGTAAGTTCGCTCTAACCGGGAGAGGCTGTCAGGGTTTCCCAGAGGTTGTCGACGGAGAGGGGGTTGAAGATGCGGATCCCGTGAACGTTGAATTGTTGATCACCGTTGTAGAGGAGGACACCGGGGTTGACGCGATCGATCCTCAGGTCGCCGAAACGGTTTAGACCCTTGAGAAAACCTGGTGAGAAAGTCTCTGAAGACTTGATCTCTACCGGGGTAAGTCTCCCGCCTTCCTTGATTATCAGGTCCACTTCATTGCCGTGAGAATCACGGTAGAAATAGACTTCGGGTCGTATGCCCCTGTTCAGGGCGCTTTTGATGATGTCCGAAATGACAAGGTTCTCGTAGAGGTTTCCGCGCAAAGGGTCGCGGAACGCCTGTTCCTTCGTGTGGATGCCAAGGAGAAAGGCCGGCAATCCAACGTCGGTGAAAAAGACCTTGGGGGATTTGATCACCCGTTTCTGCACGTTTTCGTGGTAAGGCGGGAGGTCAAAGACGACATAGGATGCCTTCATTACGGAAAGCCAGTTTGCTATGGTTGTACTCGATACGCCTGTATCATTCGAGAGCGATGCCCGGTTGACAACCTGGCCCACGCGTCCCGCCAGGAGGGTCAGGAATTTCTGAAATTGGGACAGGTCCCGCAACTGGGTCAGGGCGCGAACGTCCCTCTCGATATAGGTTTGCAGGTAGCCGTTGTAGAATCTTCGCGCGTCGAGGCCTTCCTCATGAAGGCGCGGGTAACAACCGCGAGGGATGAGATCGAAGGGGTCGGGAAGGGGCCCGTACTGACGGATCTCGGAGAAAGAGAAGGGCCACAGGGTTAGAACGGCGGTGCGACCGGCCAGCGATTGACTGATCGCCTCATGAAGCTGGGGCTGATGGCTGCCTGTGAGTATGAACCGACCCTTTCCCTTGCTCCCGTCGACCATCCCTTGAAGGTACGAAAGCAGCATGGGGAGCCGCTGGATCTCGTCGAGAATACACCCCGCCTCCACCTGATTGAGGAAACCCCGCGGATCGGCATCAGCCGATGCTCTGACATCGAGATCTTCAAGGGAGAGGTATGGTATTTCGGGAAACGTCATTCTTGCGAGGGTGGTTTTGCCTGACTGGCGGGGACCCAGGATAGTGACTGCCGGGTACTCCCGTGCGGACTGCATCAACTCGCCTGTTATGTCCCTCGTGATCATGAAGAGACTATAGCGCATACCTGTGCAAATCGCAAGTTGTAAATGTGATTTACACCAAACGCACCCCCGTCCTTCTATCCGGGGTGCTGAGTGCTAGAACACTATCGTTTTTGCCCGCCGCAGGAGCAGGGCCTCTGTGTGTTCCTTCTCTTTTTCCAGACCTTTCTTGCCCATCATTGCCTTGGTGTAGATCTTGCCCTGTTCCACTCCTGGCTGGTCGAAGGCGTTGACGCCGAGGAGGTGGCCCATGATGGCGGTGACCATCTCGAAGAGGTAGAAGAGGGCGCCCAGGTTGTAGTCGCTTACCTCGTCGAGGACAAGCGAGATGTTGGGGGTTTGGGCCTCAGTGAGAGACAGGCGGGTGCCCTGGAATTCGGCGTGGAAGAGGGACCTCATGTCCTTGTTGGCGAGGTACTGGACGTCTTCCAGGTAGTCGAAGCTTGCCGGGATGGGGACTTCCTGCGTGGCGCTGTAGAAGAGGATGACGCACTTGTCCTTGGGGCCTTCGACGTAGAGCTGGAGCTGGGAGTGCTGGTCGGTGACGCCCATCGATCTCGTCGGGGTCGGGCCGAGCCCCTTCTTGCCCAGGCTCTCCGCCTCGAGCTGCCGGAACCAGTCGGCGAAACCGGCGAGCCGCTCGCAGTAGGGCATGACGACATGGATCTTCTTCCCCGCCTTGTCCATCAGGTACAGGATGGCGGCAAGGACGAAGGCCATGTTCTCTTCGCCGTCGTAGCGGACCGTGTGGGCGGCCATGCCCGCGGCACCTGCCGAGAGCCTCTTGATATCGAGCCCCATGAGGGCTGACGGGAAAAGACCTACGGGAGTCAGCACGGAGAACCTGCCGCCTATACCGTCAGGCAGGTTAAGGACGGGGTAGCCTTCTTTTTCCGCTATCCTGTTGAGAAGCCCCTTTTCCTTGTCCGTGATGAGGACTGTCCTTTCCTGGTAACCCGCGGACTTGCGCATCAGTTCGTTGAAGAGCATGAACTGTGAGATCGTCTCCGGCGTCTCCCCTGATTTGCTGATGACGACGAGAAAGGTGCGGTCCATGTCGGGAACGATCGTTTCCACGATGGCCGCCATCTTGTGGGGATCGATGTTATCGAGGATGAAGTACCGCGGTCTGCCGTTGCGGAAACGCTCCTCCATGTTGTGCAGCGGATGGAGAAGGGCGTCGAATATCGTCTGCGTCCCCAGCGAAGACCCGCCTATCCCGAGGATGACGAGGTTCTTGATGTTCATCGCCGCTGCCTTGTCCGCGAGGGAAAGCATCTCGCCGAACTGGAACTTCGTCTCTGGCAGCGTCATGAAGGCGAAGGGTTTCTCGAGGAGCCTCGCGTAATAGTCGCTTATCTTCGCGAGAGTCGTCGTGAACTCGCCCGCGTCGATGCCGTTCGCGCCGACCGCCTCGGTGAGGGCACAGGTCAGGTCCATGGTTATCGTTTTCATCGTTTCTCCTCGAATACGCCCATGTGGCGGAACTTGTCATAGCGCATCTGCCTGAGTGTTTCGGGATCGATCTCGACGAGCTCCTTGAGATGCCGGTCGAGCACAACGCGCGTGCTGTCGAATGTTTTTTGCCAGTCCCTGTGGGCCCCGCCGAAGGGCTCGCTAATGATCTCGTCGGCGACCTTGAGCTTGAGGAGATCGCTGGCTGTCGGTTTCAACGCGTCCGCCGCGAGAGGTCCCTTGGTTCCGTCCCTCCAGAGGATGGCGGCGCAGCCCTCGGGGGATATGACGGAATAGGTCGCGTTCTCGAGCATGAGAAGCCGGTTGCCGACGCCGATGCCGAGCGCCCCTCCGCTGCCGCCCTCGCCGATGACGACGGAGATGGTGGGGACGCCGAGGGAGAACATGAAATAGATGCTCGATGCTATGGCCTCTGCCTGCCCTCGCTCTTCCGCGCCGACACCGGGGAAAGCACCGGGCGTATCGATGAAGGTGATAATGGGCTTGCCCCATCTCGCGGCCATGTCCATGACCCGCATCGCCTTTCGGTAGCCGTCTGGATGGGCCATGCCGAAGTTCCTGTGGGCCATCTCGCGGACGTCCTTGCCTTTCTGATGGCCGAGGACCGCCACGTTGACCCCTTCGAAGCAGGCGAAACCGGCAACGAGCGCCGGGTCGTCCTTGAACTTCCTGTCCCCGTGCAGCTCCACGAAGTCGGTGAAGAGACCGCGGACGTAATCGAGTGTGTGCGGGCGGTTGAGGTGCCGCGAGAGCTGGGAGCGCTGCCAGTTCGACAGTTCCGAGTATGTCTCCTTCTCCACCTTGGCGATCTTTTTCCTGAGGGCCGCAAGCTCCTTAGCGTAGTGCGGATCGTTCTCGTCGTAGAAACGTTCTATCTCAAAGACGCGTCTTTCCAGCGGCTCAAGCTTCTTTTCGAAATCAAGGTAGTATCTCATCTATGACCTCTACGTCCATGCCTTTCTTGAAATGTTTGAGGATGACATCCTTGCGTCCGGGGTCGATCCTGACGTTCCTGAGGGGGAGGGACCGTTTTTCGCCGTTGAGCTGGAACTCGAGGAGAACGCCCGACCTGCCCCGAAGGCTGAAAAGAATGTCCTTCAACACCCTGAGCTCCTCCTTCCTGATGACCTCGCAGTGTATCCGTATCCTGACGGTCTTCAGGAGCTCACCTGTTAGCGTTTCGAGGAGCGCCACGGCCTTCGCCTTTATCCGGGCGCTGCCGTCCTCGGACCTCTCGAGCGATCCCGTCACCATGAGGGGCTTGCCGCTCTGGATGACAGAGTGGTTCTTGCCGTAGAGATCGGGGAAGCAGATGGTCTCGACGGTGCCCTTCGTATCCTCCAGGGTGACATAGGCCATCCTGTCGCCCCGCCGTGTCGTTATCTCTTTCAGGACGCTCACGATGCCCGCCATGCTCACGTCCTGCTCGGTGTCCGCCTCCTTGAGACTCTGGCTGTCGTAGGGGGTGAGCTCGGCGATGAGCTTCTCGTAGGGTTTCAGGGGATGCTTGCTGAAGTAGAAACCCAGGGATTCCTTCTCGCCAAGGAGGATCTCCTCGTGGGAGAGTTCGTCCATGGAGGGGATGTCGAAGGAGACCGTCGCGTCGGCGACCTCCGTTTCCCCGAATATGCTGCCCTGCTTGTGGTTGTTCTTCGTGTCCCTCTTCGTCAGCCTGTCGAGCATTTCCTGGGCAAGGTAGAGGACCTGTGACCTGTTGAGGCCGAGGCTGTCGAAGCAGCCTGCCATGGCGAGGCTTTCGATGACCTTCTTGTTGACCTTGCGGGAGTCGATGACGCTGCAGAAGTGGACGAATGACTTGAAGCCTCCCGCTTCCTCGCGGGCCTGGATGATGCTCTCGATTGCCGCCTCGCCCACGTTCCTGACGCCGGAGAGCCCGTAGCGGATCTTCGAATCGACGATGGTGAAATCGCTCTGGCTCATGTTGATATCGGGGGGCAGGATCTCGATGCCCGACTCCCGGCATTCCCCGACGTACTTGACGAGCTTGTCCGTGTCGCCCACCTCGGTGGTGAGCATGGCCGCGAAATAATGGATGGGGTAGTGGGCCTTGAGGTACGCCGTCTGGTAGGCGATGTATCCGTAGGCCGTGCTGTGAGACTTGTTGAACCCGTATTCCCCGAAACGCTGGATGACGTCGTAGATCTTCTCCGCGACATCCTTCGGAACGTCGTTCGCCACGGCGCCGTCGACGAACTGTTGCTTGTACCTTTCGAGCTGTTCGGGGATCTTCTTGCTCATGGCCTTGCGCAGCGCGTCGGCGTCCTTCATGGAGAAGCCGGCGAGCACGGAGGCTATCTTCATGATCTGTTCCTGGTAGATGATGACGCCGTAGGTGTCGTGGAGGATCTCCTTGAGCTTTGGCGTCTCGTAGGTCACGAGCGACGGGTTGTTGCGGCGCTTGATGAACTCGTCGACCATGCCGCTTTTCAGGGGACCGGGCCTGTACAGGGCGATGAGGGGCATGATGTCGTCGAACTGAGAGGGCCTCAGCTTCGTGAGAAGATCGCGCATCCCGCGGCTTTCAAGCTGGAACACGCCGGAGGTGTTGCCCGACGAGAGGAGCTCGTAGGTCTTCCTGTCGTCGAGGGGCAGCCGGGCGAGATCGATCTCGATGCCCTCGGCCATGAGGAGCTTCACGATGGTGTCCATGAGGGTGAGGGTCTCGAGGCCGAGGAAGTCGATCTTGATGAGCCCGATCTTCTCGATCATCTTCATGTCGTATTGCGTCACCGTTTCATCGTGCTTTCCCCTGTACAGCGGAAGGTACTCGGAGAGGTGCTTGTTGGCGATCACGATGCCCGCGGCGTGTGTCGACGCGTGGCGTGCCAGGCCTTCGACGACGCAGGCGTTGTCGAGGAGCTCCCTCACGCGGTCGTCCCTCTGGTACAGGTCACGCACCTCGGGTTCCTCGTTTATCGCCCGTTCGATGCCCCGGTCCGCGGTGGTGATGAGCTTGGCTATCTTGTCGACCTCCGCGTAGGGCATGCCGAGCGCACGCCCCACGTCGCGCACCGCCGCCTTGGACTTCATGGTCCCGAAGGTGGTGATCTGGGCGACGTTGTCCTTGCCGTACTTGTTGGTGACGTATTCGATGACCCTGTCGCGTCCCTTGCGGCAGAAGTCGACGTCGATGTCGGGCATGCTGATGCGTTCCGGGTTCAGGAAGCGCTCGAAGATGAGGTCGTACTTGATGGGGTCGATGTCCGTGATGCCGAGGCAGAACGCGATGAGGCTGCCCGCCGCGGAGCCGCGGCCCGGCCCCACGGGTACGCCATGGGTCTTCGCGTAGTTGATGAAATCGGCGACGATGAGGAAGTACCCGGAGAACCCCGTCTTCTTGATGACGCCCACCTCGTAGTCGAACCTCTTGCGGTACTGGTCGAGAAGCTCTTCGCCGAAGGAATCGTAGGCGGCCCGCATTTCGGGCATTCGCTTCTCGAAACCCTGCCGCGCTAGCTTCTCGAAGTACTCGTCGAGGTCCATGCCGGCGGGGGGATGGAACTCGGGGAAGTGGTAGGTGTTCGTATCGATGGTGACGTTGCACATCTCGGCGACGAGCATCGTGTTGGAGAGAGCTTCGGGATACCGGGAGAAGGCGAGCGCTATCTCTTCGGGGGACTTGAAGTAGAACTGGTCCGTCGAGAAGCTCAGGCGGTCCTTGTCGTTGATCGTCTTTCCCGTCTGGATGCACAGGAGAAGTTCGTGCGCCTTTGCCTCTTCCCGGCGCAGGTAATGGCAGTCGTTCGTCGCGACGATGGGCACCCCGTAGTGGGAGGACAGTTCGATGAGACGTTCGTTGACTATCCTCTGCTCCTCGAGGCCGTTGTCCTGGAGTTCGAAGAAGAGCCGGTCGCCGAAGACGGAGAGGTAGTAGTCGACATGCCTGCGGACCATCTCGTCGGTGCCCCGGAGGATGGCATTCGGTATCTCTCCCTTGATGCAGGCGGTGAGGCAGATGAGCCCTTCGTGGTACTGGCTCAGTATCTCCCTGTCGATGCGGGGGTGGTAGTAGAAACCCTCCAGGTGGGCAAGGCTGACGAGCTTGAGCAGGTTTTGATAGCCGGTGTCGTTCATCGCGAGGAGGACGACGTGGTAGGCAACGTCCTCGCCCTTCACCCTTTTCTGATCGAACCGGGACCCCGGGGCGATATACGCCTCGCAGCCTATGATGGGTTTGAGTCCGTGCTCGTTGGCTTCAAGGTAGAATTCCGCCGCCCCGAACATGTTGCCGTGGTCCGTGATCGCGCACGCCGGCATGCCAAAGTCCCTGGCCGCCTTGAAGAGGCGGTCGAACCGGATGGCGCCGTCAAGCAGACTGTACTGGGTGTGGAGATGGAGGTGGACGAAGTCGGGCATGTCCCCTCACTCCCATTCGATGGTGCTCGGCGGTTTCGAGGAGATGTCGTAGACCACTCTGTTCACGCCCGTGACCTCGTTGATTATCCTTCGCGCCACCGTATCGAGGGTTGTGTAGGGAAGGCGCGCCCAGTCCGCCGTCATGGCGTCCTCGCTTTCGACGACACGCACGGCGATGACGTTGGCATAGGTCCTCTCGTCGCCCATGACGCCGACGGTCTTGACGGGTATCAGTATACCGAAGGACTGCCATATGTGCTTGAAAGAAGGATTGTGCTCGATCTCCTGGCGGATGATACTGTCCGCTTCCTGAAGCACCCGGACCCTCTCTTCCGTCACTTCGCCGACTATCCTCACGGCGAGACCGGGACCGGGGAAGGGCTGTCTGCCGACGATGTATTCGGGGACGCCAAGCTCGCGCCCCACCACCCTGACCTCGTCCTTGAAAAGTTCCCTTAAGGGTTCGATGAGGGTCATCTTCATCCTTTTCGGCAGGCCGCCAACGTTGTGGTGGCTCTTGATCGTGGCCGAAGGCCCTTTGAAAGAGATGCTTTCGATGACGTCGGGATAGAGGGTCCCCTGGGCCAGGTACCGGACGGAGCCGTTGGCGCGGGCCTCTTCCTCGAATATCCTGATGAAAAGCCTTCCGATGATCTTCCGCTTCCGTTCCGGGTCCTTCACTCCTTTTAAGGCTTTGAGGAACGCTTCCCCGGCATCGACGTACGTGAGGTTGAGGTGGAGGATGTCCCGGTAGGCCGCGATGACCTCGTCCGCCTCGTTCTTCCTCAGGACGCCGTTATTGACGAAGACACACCGCAGGTTGTCGCCGATGGCACGGTGAATGAGGGCGGCGACCACCGAGGAATCGACGCCGCCGCTCAAGGCGCAGATGACCTTCTCGCCTCCCGCCTCCCGGCGTATCTTTTCCGTCGCGAGTTCGACAAAGGACTGCGGCGAGAAGAGACCCTTGAGCCGGCATATCTTGTAGAGGAAGTTCTTGAGGATGCGCTTGCCCTTCGGGGTGTGGTGGACCTCGGGGTGGAACTGGACGCCGTAAACGGTGCCGTTCATGTTGCGCACCGCCGCGTAGGAGGAGTTGTCGGACCGGGCGAGGGCGACAAAACCACGGGGGAGGGTGAGCACCTTGTCGCTGTGGCTCATCCAGACGATGTCGCCGTCCCTGACGCCGTCGAGGAACCTGTCCGTCTGCTCTATATAAAGGTGGGCCTTGCCGAATTCACGTTTCGGGGCCTTCTCCACCGTGCCGCCAAAGGTCCTGGCCAGAAGCTGAAGGCCATAGCAGACGCCGAGGACGGGAACGCCAAGGTCGAAGACCGCCCTGTCGCAGAGGGGCGCGCTCTTTTCATTGATGCTGGCGGGACCGCCGGAGAGGATAATGCCCCGCGGTTTCATGGACCTTATGGTGCCAGGGTCAAGGTTGTAGGGGTATATCTCGCAATAGACGCCGAGTTCGCGTACCTTGCGGGCTATGAGCTGGGTGTACTGGGAGCCGAAATCGAGGATCAGGATGAGTTCCTCGTGGTAGTCGCGGTGGTGGCTGTCCATATCCTATTCGATCCTGTAGTTCGGTGCTTCCTTGGTGATGATGACGTCGTGGACATGACTTTCGCGCAGGGCTGCCGACGTTATCCTGATGAACCTGCGCTTGCGCTGGAGGTCCTCTATCGTCCGGCTGCCGACATATCCCATGCCCGCCTTGAGGCCTCCCACGAGCTGGTTGACGGATATCGAGAGGGAGCCGCGGTAGGGTACCCGGCCTTCGATGCCTTCGGGAACGATCTTGGACTCGGGCGCGTCATCGGGGATCGAGTAGCGGTCGCGCGTCTTCCCCTCGCGCATGGCCTCGAGGGAGCCCATCCCGCGATAGACCTTGTACGTTCTGCCCTGGTAGAGGACCGTCTCTCCCGGTGTCTCGTCGGTGCCCGCGAAGAGGTTCCCTATCATCGCGGTCTGTGCGCCGGCCGCCAGGGCCTTCGTGATGTCGCCGGAGAACTTGATGCCCCCGTCCGCTATGAGGGGTATCTGGTGCCGTTTGGCCACGGACGCCGCGTCCATGATCGCCGTTATCTGGGGCACGCCAATGCCGGCGACGATCCGCGTGGTGCAGATGGAGCCGGGGCCGACACCGATCTTGACCGCGTCACACCCTGCCTTGATGAGTGCCTCGCAACCCTCGGCGGTGGC
This sequence comes from Syntrophorhabdus sp., assembly GCA_012719415.1. NCBI lineage: Bacteria > Pseudomonadati > Thermodesulfobacteriota > Syntrophorhabdia > Syntrophorhabdales > Syntrophorhabdaceae > Syntrophorhabdus > Syntrophorhabdus sp. Next base: position 19,399 of record JAAYAK010000095.1, on the reverse strand, counting down.
GATGTTGCCCGCGATGAGCTGGACGTCGGGGAAGCTCTTCTTGATGGCCCTGATGGACTCGATGACGTTATTCGAATGGCCGTGGGCCGTATCGACGACTATGACGTCACACCCTGCCCTGAGGAGGGCCTCGACGCGCTCGTCCCGGTCGGGGCCGACACCGACGGCGGCTCCGACGCGGAGCCTTCCCAGCTGGTCCTTGCACGAGTTGGGGTACTTGCGCATCTTCTCTATATCCTTGATGGTGATAAGCCCCTTGAGGTCGAAATTCCTGTCCACCACGAGGAGCTTCTCTATCTTGTGCTTGTGGAGTATCTTCTTGGATTCCTCGAGGCCGATCCCTTCCTTGACGGTGACGAGGTTCTCCTTCGTCATGACGTTCTGGACCTTCCTTTCGAGGTTTGTCTCGAAGCGCAGGTCCCTGTTCGTGATGATGCCCACGAGCTTCGTGCCTTTCGTGACGGGTATGCCGGAAATGCGGTATCGGGACATGAGCTCCAGGGCATCCCGGATCTTGTTCTCCGGGGCGATGGTGATGGGGTCGACGATCATGCCGCTCTCGGATTTCTTGACCTTTTCCACCTCGTGTGCCTGGTCCTCCACGGTCATGTTCCGGTGGATGATGCCGATGCCTCCCTCCTGGGCGAGACAGATGGCGGTCTTCGATTCCGTCACCGTGTCCATGGCGGCGCTGAGTATGGGGATATTGAGCCGTATGGCGGGAGTCAGGTAGCTTGAGACGTCAACATCGGCGGGCATTATGCTGCTTGAGGCCGGCACGAGCAGAACGTCGTCGAAGGTTAGTCCTTCCCTGAAATCTGTCGGCTCTTTCTCTGACATGATTCACCTCATGGGGATAGTATACGCGTTTGTGTGGTTCTCTTTATACAAAAAATGTATGCGCTGTCAGGTGTTAGCTCATACATAAAAGGCTTGCCATTTAAATATGGTTAAGTATAATGCATAAGGTTCAAATAATCAAAATAAATTTCCCGTTGGGAACCGTCCGCCATCGATGATACATACAAAGGATAATACGCTTCTCGAGGTAACCGGTCTCAATACGGCCTTTTTTACCGGCGAAGAGGTCATACACGCGGTGAATGACGTGACCTTCACCGTCGGAAAGGGAGAGGTCTTCGGGCTTGTCGGGGAGAGCGGTTCGGGCAAGACGGTGACGGCCCACTCCATCATGCGCCTCGTTCACCCTCCGGGCAGGATCGTTTCGGGCAGGATCGTCTTCGAGGGCAGGGACCTTTTGAGCTTGAGCGAGAGACAGATGGAGGAGGTCCGCGGCAGCCGCATGGGGATGGTCTTCCAGGAGCCCATGACCGCCTTGAACCCTGTCTTGAGGGTTGGCGAGCAGATAGCGGAGACGATCGAGATACACAGGGTCCGCCAGGGAAACGGCGTGCGGGAAAGGGCGCTTGAGCTTCTGAGGCAGGTGGGGTTCGACGACCCGGAAAAGAGGTACATTCAGTACCCCCATCAACTCTCGGGCGGGCAGAGGCAGCGCGTTCTCATGGCGATGGCCGTCTCCTGCGATCCCTCCCTCATCATTGCCGACGAACCCACGACAGCCCTCGACGTCGCGACGGAGTCCCAGATCCTTGGCCTCACCCGGGGTCTCGTCGATTCCCTGGAGATGTCGATGATATTCATCACCCACGACCTGACGATAGTGAAGTCCATGGGCCGGTCCGTGGGGCTCATGTACGCGGGAAGGATGGTGGAGAGGAACAGGGTGGAGGATTTCTTCCGGGAGCCCTTGCACCCTTACGGCCGGGGCCTTCTGGAATCGGTCTACGGATTCTCGGGGACGGCGAAGAGGCTGAAGGCCATACCGGGTTCGGTGCCGAAGCTCTCGGAGCTGCCCAAGGGCTGCACGTTCCACCCCCGCTGTCCTTTCGCCATGGATGTGTGCAGGGGGGACGAGCCGGTCATGAAGGAGGTCGCGGAGGGTCAATGGGTCCGCTGTTATCTGTACTAGACGTCAGGAAGCACTACGAGGTCCGCAGGACCCTGTTCTCCGTGGCCAAAGAGACGATACGGGCCGTCGACGGTGTCAGTTTCCACCTCGGCGTCGGCGAGACCCTGGGAGTTGTCGGCGAGAGCGGTTCGGGAAAGAGCACGCTGGCGCGGTGCGTCCTCCTCCTCGAAAGGCCCGACAGTGGAGAGATCGTCTTCGACAACGTGAGTCTCCTCGCGGCGGGGGGCGAAGAGGTAAAGAGACTGCGCAAGCGGATGCAGATCATATTCCAGGACCCCTATTCGTCGCTCAATCCGCGAATGAAGGTACGCGAGATCATCGCCGAACCCGTCCGTTTCCATGGCATGGCAAAGGGGAAGGCAGACGTGGAGGTTCGGGTCGGCGAGATACTGAGGAGCGTCGGCCTCGACGAGGATTTCCTGAAGAAGTATCCCCACGAGATGAGCGGTGGCCAGAGGCAGAGGGTGGCCATAGGGCGGGCCCTCGCCACGGGACCGGACCTCATCATCGCCGACGAGCCCGTCTCCTCTCTCGATGTCTCCATACAGGCACAGATCGTCAACCTTTTCCTCGACATCCGGGAGAGGTCCGATATCTCCATGGTCTTTGTCTCTCACGATCTCAACATTGTCCGTTTCCTGTCGGACCGCATCCTTGTATTATATAAAGGTAAGGTTGTGGAGACCGGCGGCCGCGACCAGGTCTTCCTGAACCCCCTCCACCCCTACACGCGCATGCTTATCCGGGCATCACAGGGAGATTTCGCCCTGAGGGAAGAGGCGACGAACGGCGCCGACCCTTCGGGATGCCCCTACTATGACAAATGCGAGGACAGAAAGGTGGAGTGCGCCGACGGGACCCCGGAACTCAGGGGCGACGAGGACCACAAGGTTGCCTGCTTTCAGGTGTTTTGATCCCTCTGTCGGACAATGAAATATCAGGTTTTTTGCTTCCGGGCCGCGATCCTGCCGGACGGCAAGGAACAGCGAACCCCCGTCGGTCGGGCCTCCCGGGGGTGGATGCCTTTTCTCCGAAATGTGACGAAAATCATTTACATCGTTAACAGTTGTGCTAAACTAGCGATAATTAGAATTACTAACTTACATAATCCTCAGGAGGTGTAGTATGGTAAAGCTTCACAGGAACAAGAAAGGTTTTACGTTGATCGAGCTTCTCATCGTTATCGCCATCATCGGCATCCTCGCGGCGATAGCACTTCCGGCCTACATGGACTATACCCGGAAGACAAGGCTCACGGAAGTGACGAATGCGATAGGGTCCATTAAGACCGGTCTCATCACTTGGATGTCCGAGCAGGCAAACCCGGTCGCTACAACCTGGACGGGTTCCGACGCTGTTGGTGCCGGACTTGGCATCACTGTTCCCACGAAATATGCTGACGGCGGCGGCGCGGGCGTCGCCAGTGCGACTACCCCTGTCGTCACTTATGTTGCCGGCGGCACGAACTCGACCATCGTATGGGCAGTCGGCGGCATTTCGGGTGTTACCGGCAACCTGGTCCTGACCGCGGGTGATCAGAACCTTCAGTCATGGAGTTGGTCCGCCAGCACAGTGACTGCCAAGTACGTACCGAAGGACTAGTGTTATCCAACGGACGGGGGGCGCGTCAACGCCCCCCGCCTTTTATGAGGTTTATGGACCAAAAGGGTTTTACGATATTAGAACTGCTCATCGGCGCCGTTGTTATCCTTCTCGTCGTTCTCATCGCTCTTCCCATGCACGCCATGCGCAGCAAGAGAACTGAGCAGGTGAGTGTGAAGGCGCAGCTCCACTGCATCAGGGAGGCGGAAGAGACGTACAGGTCGCGGCATGGATATTACACGGATGACGCCAGCAAGCTGGCGAACTGGAAACAGAGGACGAAGAGATACCATTTCAGGATACGTCACGCCAGCTCGACCCGTTTTGTTGCCGAAGCGAACGGTGACCTCAACAACGATAAGATATGCGACGATACCTGGACCATCGATGAGAACGGGGTTCTGGCAAACGTAAAGTGAGCACGAGAGACGATGCATACCCTACATCTGATCATTGTTTTCGTTTTCGGAGCGGTCATCGGCAGTTTTCTTAACGTCTGCATTTACAGAATACCGAGAAAGAAGTCCATCATCCACCCTTCATCGGCATGTCCCGCCTGCGAGAAGCCGGTGAGGTTCTACGACAACATCCCCCTTGTGAGCTATCTCGTCCTTAAGGGCAAGTGCAGGGATTGCGGGGCAAGGATCTCCTTTCGCTATTTTCTCGTCGAGCTTATCACCGCGGTTGTCTTCATGATGATCTACCGACGGTGGGGGCTCTCCTACGAGTTCTTCATCCAGATATTCTTTACGGCGATCCTCATCGTCGTCTCCTTCGTTGACTACGATTTCCAGATCATTCCCGACATACTCAGCGTCGGGGGCATGGTCGCGGGATTGATCATATCCTTTCTCAGACCCGGTTTCCAGGTGATGGAGGCCGTCTGGGGAGTGCTTATCGGCGGCGGCGTTCTCTTCGTCATCGCCTACGGCTATCAGTTGATCACGAAACGGGAAGGCATGGGTGGCGGAGATATCAAGCTCCTCGCCATGATAGGCTCATTCAGCGGACTCAAAGGGGTGCTCTTCTCCCTCATAGGAGGTTCCGTTGTGGGTACCCTGGTGGGCATTCCCCTCATGCTCATGAAGGGCAAGGAAGAGGGTGGCAAGTACGCCATTCCATTCGGTCCATTCCTGTCCCTGTGTGCTTTGCTGTATCTCTTTGTCGGACCCGGGGTGGTCCACGCGGTGAGTGAGTTCTTGCTGTATCGATAAGGGAGAGGGTATATGAAAAAGACCTGTTTTGTTCTCGCTTGCCTGATGTTCCTGGGGATCCCCGCTTTTACGGAGGCAGCGACCAACAACGATTATTGCGTCAACCCCATATTCACGAGCAACGCGGTGAAGCCGAATATCCTCATTGTTATGGACTTTTCGGGGAGTATGCAGTTTCCGGCGTATCTGCCGGAGAATTTCGGCAGTTACAGCAGCAAGAGCGTTGCTCTCTGCGGGACCTCTACCATAAGCACGACAAGCAACTCTTCCAAAAAGTACGACAAGACCCGTGACTACTACGGTTATTTCGATACCACGAAATACTACGTTCAGACATCGAGCAAATATTACGAAAGCAGTTGTGGACCCGATCTGACCGACAGAATGGGAACTGGTCCCACGTGTATATCCGGCAATTTTCTCAACTGGCTCACTGCCACAAGGATGGACGTGGCGAGAAAAGCGCTTACCGGGGGAAGATTCAATACCGGCGGCGGCGCAACGTTTCTCGAAAGCGAAGGCGGGGCCTACGTCATTAACGATTATTACAATAACTGCAAGTATACGATCACCGCCGACAGCGGGACGGCACAGCGCTACCTCTCCATCTCGAACCGAACCTATACGACGACGTGCAAGCTCAATGGCGTCTCGAATCACAACATATTCACCGTAGTGCCTGCCGGAGTGACCGTGGAAGGTGTGGTCCAGAGATTCTACCCAAAGGCCCACATGGAATTCATGGTCTACTCTTCAGATCGCAACAGGGTAGGCCGTTTGCTCACGGCCAAAGACTCGCCACTGTCCACCATGGTTTCGGCGATCAACAACGAGCAACCTTATGGCGGTACGCCAACGGGTGAGGCCCTGTGGGAGGCATACGACTTTTACAAGCAGGAAGGACTCTACTCATATTACAATAACGCAGCGTATATCAATAAAGGATCGCAGAAGGACCCCTATTACGATGGTTCCACACCTATCTGGTGCCGAAAGGGCTTTGTCTTGCTCATATCGGATGGGGTCTGGGACAATTCCGTTACCTCGCCGAACGGTGTGGACCCAATGCGGGTTGCCCACAAAATGCGCACAGAGGACATGAGGTCAGACCTGACCGGGGACCAGAACATTACGACTTACACAATTTATGCCTTTGGTACGGGAACGGATGGAAAGAACGCCATGAGGACGACTGCGATGTTCGGGGGATTCGACCGTTCAGCGACCAGTGATTATCCTTATCCTTATACCACGTGGCCCTCAACGGACAGCCGCTACGTAAACTTCCCCCTGACACAGTGCGACTATCCGACGCGATGGGATGCTCAGTGCGTCCAGTGGGACAAGAACAAATCGAACCTGCCTTACAATTATTTCGAGGCCGATGATGGCAATCAAATGGCAAGTCAGCTTGAAGCCGCTCTGCTGGACATGCTTCGGCGTGCTTCTTCCGGTACGGCCGCGTCAGTCTTGGCGTCAGCCGAGGGCAGCGGCGCGAATATCCTGCAGGCCTTCTTCTTTCCCAAGAGGATGTTCGACGACGCGGAGATCGACTGGACCGGGGAGATGCAGAACCTGTGGTACTATATCGATCCACAGATAGGCAACAGTACGATACGTGAGGACACGGTTCGCAACAATATCCTCGATATCTTCAGTGACGACATCATCGAGTACGAATTTGACGTCGGGCTCGGTAAAACCAAGGTAAGGAGATACACGCCCAACACCAGCGCTCAAAAAGGGACGGAAGACAACCCCTCCCCTGTTGAGCTCGACGAGGCCAGGAATCTGTGGGAGGCCGGCATCATGTTGTGGGCCAGGGATCTGGCGACATCGCCACGCACGATATATACCACTGTGGACGGCATAAATCGTATCGACTTCAGTACGTCGGAGGCCTCCTCGAACGGGACCCTCCAGACCTATCTTCAGGCGACGGGTGACCCCACAACGGCACAGAATATAGTCAGTTACGTACATGGCAATGACATCGCCGGCTACCGCAACAGGACGGTGACGACGTCCTACTCGGGCGGCACCGGTACAAACGTATGGAAACTGGGAGATATTGTTTCATCGACGCCCCGGTTGAAGGCCTCATTCCCTTTGAATTCTTACCATCTCTATCCTTCGGAAGGGTACAACGACCGTACGTACTATCAATATGTCAATGATGTGGATGCCTCGGGGAACGCGACGGGCAACTACAAGCAAAGGGGAATGGCATTTGTGGGTGCCAATGACGGTATGTTCCATGCCTTTGAGCTGGGCAAACTCACCTTTAACAACCTTTCGGCCAATGAGGCTGCCCGCCTGGAGACTGTAGACGTGCCCCTTGGCACGGAACGGTGGGCCTATGTGCCGAAAGGGGCACTGCCCTATCTCAAGTACCTCATGAACACCGACTACTGCCATATTTACTACGTGAACCAACCCACGGTGATAGTCGATGCCAGCGTCAACGCGGGTGGGTCTTTGAGCCAGGACCCGAGCTACACGAAGACACGCTCGAGCTGGAGGACCATCCTTATCGGCGGGATGGGCATGGGGGGCGCGTGCCGTGACAGCACATCGAGCTGCAGCACCACAAGCGATTGCGTGAAGACGCCGATATCCGGGGCCGGGTATTCCTCGTATTTTGCCTTCGACATAACGGACCCCACGAATCCCACATTGCTCTGGGAGTTCTCGAGGGATGACCTTGGTTTTTCGACGACAGGGCCGGCCATTGTGCGGATAGGGGACCCCGCGAAGAACGGAAAATGGTTTGCCGTCTTCGCCAGCGGCCCGACAGGCCCCATAGATACGACCTACCACCAATTCATGGGATACTCCGACCAGAACCTGAAGTTTTTCGTCCTCGACCTCCTCGCCGGGCCGCAGGCGGCGGTGACGGTGATCGATACGGGGATCACGAACGCCTTTGGTGCCAGTCTTGCGAATTCCTCATTTGACGTGGACAGGGGAGACCCGAACGCATCAGGTGCCACACCGTACTCGGACGATGTGATCTACATGGGATATGTCAAGAAGGACGGGACGACGTGGACGAAGGGCGGAGTTCTTCGTCTCATGACCCGAAACGATCCCAACCCCACCAACTGGGCTGTGAGCACCGTCATAGACAACGTGGGCCCTGTCACGACAAGCCTTACCAAGCTGCAGGACCGCAAGAACGGAAAGCTCTGGCTCTACTTCGGTACAGGAAGGTACTTCTATCGCCTCAACGACGGGCTGACGATCGACGATCCCGACAACCAGCAGGCCTTCTATGGCATAATCGAGCCCTGCTACATGTCATCGACGAACATGATGAACCTGACGTGCACAACGACACGTACCGTGGGGGACCTCCAGGACCAGACGGGTTCGTCATCCACTCTCGCTCCCACGGCTCTCGGCTGGTACATCAATTTCCCGACGCCCGATTCAGGCTACAAGGCGCACCGGGTCCTGGCCCAGCCGGTGGCCTCCTATAACGGTGTTGTTTATTTTCTCACGAGTTCACCTTCAACAGACGTTTGCTCCATGGGCGGCTACACGTACCTCTGGGCCGTTTGGTACAATAACGGCGGTGCTCCCCCGGCGGCGGCCCTGTCGGGGATGGTCGTCACGCAGCTCTCGACGGGCCAGATAGCGACGCCGATCCTGAAGACGACAAGCGGCGGGTCGGCCCTGACCATAGCGGGCGGAAAGGCGATGGCTGTGGGTCAGGGGGTGAACATCGGCGGGGGCTTCTCGCTTTTGGGACCGCCGAAACCATTGAGGAAGATACTCCATATGAAGGAAAAATGAGAGATCACAGGGGTTTCACACTCATAGAGCTTCTCATCGTTATCGCCATCGTTGGGATCCTTGCGGCCATCGCGGCACCGAACATGTCCGGCTTTGTGAGGAAGAACAGGATACAGAACCAGACGATACGGATCTACAACGATATCATGAGCACGAGGATCATGGCGATGAACACCAACAGGATGCATTTCGTCGAGTTCGGCCTAGCGGGAAATCAGTACCGCGTTGTCGAGGACACGGACGGGAACAACGCCAACAATGGAGGCGCGTCCGATACGGTGCGGCTCGCGAGGACGGCCATGGTTCCTTTCACGTACGCCAACATCGATCCCGGGAGGGAAGCCATCGAGATCCAGGCCGGGGCCTTTACGAACAACCTCGTGACCTTCGATTCCCGCGGGATCGCGACAGGGCTTTTGAACGTGTCGGGGGGCGCGATCTGCATCCCTTCGGCGAACCTCAGGCCCAATACGAACTGCATACTCGTCACGCCTACGAGGATCAGGATGGGAAAGTACAACGGAGCAGCGGGAGGGTGCAGTGCTGCGGCGTGTAACTAAGAGCAGGAAAGGCTTCACGCTTATAGAGCTTCTTGTCTCGATGCTGGTCCTCTCCATCGGCCTCATGGCCATGCTTGACGGGCTGGCGAACTACATCAGGATAAACATGGAGAACCAGATGCGCAACGAAGCGATGCGCATCGCCGAGTCAACGGTGGAGACCCTGCGTAACGCCAGGTTCAGTGATGTGCAGACCCACGCGGTCGCGATCACTTCCCCTGAGGTCAGGAGGGTCCGCAACGTCGACGTGTCCTACACCGTCACCTGGACGGTGAACAACGTTGCCGCGACGGGTGTGACGACACCGACCAGCGTCGCGGTCCAGGTGAGTGTCACATGGGTCCACCGGAGTATCGCGCATCGGCACGATGCTGCCTCCATCATCAGTACCGATACGTGAGGTGAGGGCATCTATGACCAGAGACGAAAAAGGGTTCAGCTTGTTGGAGATACTCATTGCCATAGTGATCATGGGGATCATCATGGCGATGAACAGCCAGCTCCTTCAGGACCTTATCAGGGGACAGCGCCAGCAGGCCGGGGTCGTGACGAGCCAGTTTGAGACCTCACTCGGGCTGGAGATGCTAAGAAGTGATGTGTCCAACGCCGGGTTCGGACTCGCCGATGAATTCGCCAGCGCTCCCGGGACATACACGGAAGCGACGGCCGACCCTGCACAGCAGTTCAACAGCGCGCCCAACATCCCGAAGGCCCTTGTGCACAACAATAACGTGGGGGCCTTCGCGAATTACATAGCCAACTCCGACTACCTCGTTATCAGGTCTCCCGCTGTTGGCATGAACACTGCCGCCGGGAAGTGGACGAACATTACGAGCACAACGGTGCACATCTGGAATGATGTCAATCTCGACATGGTGAACGGGCGGGACTACATGATAGTCATAAAGCCGCGCTCGGCCCTGGGCGGAAAGTCCAAGCTCATCGTTTCTTCCAGTGGCGCCTATTCCGTGCAGTATATAACGTCCACCCTGGACGCCGCCTTCCAGCCTTCTGCGGCGGCGGGGGAGCGGTATCTTGCCTTTGGCATCGAGGACAGCATTGCTCCGACGATGCCCTTCAACAGGTCGGACTACTATGTCAAGCAGCCTGCCGTTGCGAACGTGAACTGCGCGCCGGGCACGGGAACGCTGTACAAGGCCATCGTCAAGCATGGACCAGCGGGAACGGGAGGGGCAACGGAAGAGTTTCCCCTCGTTGAATGCGTTGCCAACATGCAGGTCATCTTCAGGCTCGACACAAATCTGGATGGAGTTCCCGACCAGACGGTGAACGACATATCGGGTCTCGATGCCCTCACCGTCAAGGAGCAGGTCAAGGAAGTGCAGATATACATACTCGGTCATGAGGGTATCATGGACCGGGGATTCACATACGGCGGGGCCAACCCGGTGACTGTCGGGCCTTCCGTGGCAATGGGCACGAGCGTGAATCTCAGCGCCTTCGGCACCGACTGGAACCACTACCGGTGGAAGACGTACACGCTGATCGTGAAACCGAAGAGCTTTTACTAGAGAAGGATCGGGTGAGGACAGAATGATGGCCTGGCGTGGCATGAAAAGGTGCAGAGCGAACCGCGGTGTTGCCCTCATATCGGCATTGATCGTTGTCTCCGTTGCCGCAGGGATCTTCGCGGCCATCATGTATTACGCGATGACGGGGTCGGAGCTTTCAGGACTGCAGAGGAAATACCAGAGCTCAAAGGAGGCTTCCCTCGGGGCCATCGATATCCTCACGAAGGATGTCCTGCCCCGTGTTATGTCGGGAACGGAGCTCTCGGCGGCCGTAACGGGAATGGTGATCCCCAGCGTTCTGCCGGCGATCCAGGCGGACGCCGGGAAGGATACCTGTTTCCGTGCCAAGCTGTCGGGCGTGACATCGACCTGGCCCGGAGGGACGTGTGACAGCGGCAGTGACGCCACCATCAACCCCGATATCGTCTTCAATCTGAAGAGCACCTCCACATCGACGAAGCCTTTCGTGGTAAGCATGAAGATAGTGGACACCGTCACGGGCAATTCCGATAGAACAGGCACAATACTGGAGACGGCAAGCGGGGTGGTGGACGACGCGTCGTCCATCATCAAGGTCCAGCACTTTCCCTTTCTCTACACCATCATGACCGACGCGAGGCCGCAGAGCAGCACGACGGAACGTGCCAACATCGAAGTTCTCTATGCCTACTAAGCGCCCCGCACGACCGATAAGAACCATCAGGCCAACCCCGTCCACGGTGACGAGGGGTGGTAACAAGAAGGCTGTCGTTATCGCGGCCATTGTTGTGCTTGCCATTCTTGCCGCCCTGTACTGGTTTTTGAGCAGGGGTCCATCGGGGCAGGACAAGCAGTCCCCCGTGGACACCGCAACTGCCGGGAGACAGGCCGGTGTGCCCGCGTCGGAAACAGCATCGGACGTGGGTATCGCCATGGGGAAGGCCAGACTGCAGCTTGAATCCTCGGGCGACAGAGATATCGTGAGGGTTGTCATCGACAGGCCGGCCGGCACGGAGGATTCCGACATTGTGTACAGGTTCGAGTGGACCGTGAACGGCAAGCCCGCAGGCGACGGAAACGACAGCTTGAGCGGGTTCAAGCGGGGTGACAGGGTTGCGGTGAAGATCACGCCTCTGCAGGACGGAAAAGCGGGCTCGTCAAAGGTCCTTGATTTCATGGTTCAGAACACCCCGCCCAGGGTGACCGCAGGGCAGGATATGAAGATCGATGGCAACACATTCTCTTGCCAGATCAAAGGCGCAGACCAGGACGGAGATACACTGTCATACGCACTTGAGGACGCACCAGAGGGTATGACGATAGATCCTCAGAGCGGGGGCATCAGATGGCAGCTGAAGGAGAGCGACTACGGGGAGCGGACCATCAAGGTGAAGGTCAGCGATGGAAAGGGAGGGGTCGCGAACTACAACCTCAAAGTGGACCTCCAGAAACCCTCCCCGCAAAAGACAGTCGGAGACAACGCGAAATGACCCTTCAAGCACTTTCTCCTGCACGTGACATGATTCCTTGATTTTATTAGCCATTACAAGAAAATAATCTTATTGTTACGGCCGGATTGTGCATTTGTTTTCTGTATTATTTTAAAGTGTTAGAGGTAAAACGTGAGGAAATTAAATTAATATGAAGTCTAACATGGAAAAAAATGTGGGTGAAAAAGTGTTGACAAAAAAAGGGGCTTCTGCTACGTTGTCAACATGATAGGGGCTTAAAAGACGTGTGTTCTGTCCTCAGCTCCTCTATGCATCAAGGGAAAGTGCAGCCCGGGAGCCCGGGCGCATGAAGCGCGTACAGGGTGGCTATGGCAAATCCATTTGAATCGTTCGGTACTTTATTCCTTGTCTTGCCCATCGTGGTCTACCTGTTCGGCAGCTACGTTCTTTACAAGATCGGCAGCAAGTTCGGGATCGGTTCCTTCTGGCATTACCTCATTCCTTTTTACAATATGGTTCTCATGTGCAGGTGCGGGGACGTGTCAGCCTGGAATGTCCTCGGCCTCATGGTATTTCCCATAAACATATACTCGACGATCAATATATGGGGGAGCATCGCCGAAAGGTTGGGCAAGAGGTACTGGCTCTATGGGATCACCACGCTCATCTTCGGGATACCGATATTGATCCTTGCCTTTGATTCTTCGACGCCGGCGGGCAGGGAGATCTTCGTCCGTGAGCCTCTTCCGGCAGAGCCTTCCCCGGCGGACACCCCCGCCTCGGTAGAGTACGAGGAGCCGAAGAGTGTCGAAGCCGCAGGCCCGGTGGAAGCGACGCCCATGACGAAGAATGAGAACGCGGACCTCCTCGAGGAAGAACCCGCGCTGGTGGTCACAGACGTCAAGCAGAAGAAGTACAAGACGAAAAGGGGCCTCTTCGAATCCATTAAGGAATCGGGGATGTTCAGCAGTTTCGTCATCAAGCAGGTGGATGAGCTGGTTGGCGTCGATATCGGTACCACATCCATCAAGATGTGCAGTCTGAAGAGTTCAAAAGGTGCTTTCTCGATCCAGAACATCGTCAAGAAGACCTACGAACAGGAGCTTATAAGCGACGGCCACATTGTCGACATCGATTTCCTTGCCCAGGAGCTCCAGGCCATATTCAAGGAGAACGGCATCAAGTCGAAGAACGTGGCCTGCGCGCTGTCGAGCTATTCAGTGATATCGAAGAAGATAACCGTACCCTTCATGGATGACGATGCCCTGGAGAACATGATCGGTGTCGAGGTGGAGAACGCGATCCCCTTCCCGATGAAGGACATTTATTACAGCTATTACGTGATCGGTGTGGACCCCGAGAAGCAGAACATGATGAACGTCAAGATAGTGGCGGTCAAGAGGGAGATAGTGGACGCCTATATCGCCACATTTAACATGGCGGGGCTCAACCTCCAGATACTGGATGTCGACATGTTCGGCATATCGAACGTGGTGGAACAGATATACGCGCCAAAGGAGCACTCCGTCCTCATCGTGGACATAGGCGCGTCGGTCACGAACATCGCCATCCTCAACGGTGAGAACATCGAGTTCACGCGCGAGATCCTGATGGGCGGGAAGTATCTCACAACCCAGATACAGAGATCGATCAAGGTGAAGTACAAGGAAGCGGAGGAGAAGAAGGTCGCCGCCGACGCGGACGTCACCTATCTTTTTGAAGACTTCATTTTCAATATATCGTCGGAGATCAACAAGACCGTCAGGTTCTACCTTGCCACGAAACCGAAGGAGAACATTGGAAAGATCTTCGTGACGGGCGGCTCGTCGCTCCTGCCGGGGATCAAGGAAAAGATCGTCGATGAGACGGGCATCCCCGTGGAGGTCGTCGATCCCTTTCTCCTCGTTGAGGCGGGGGCCCAGACAGGTTTGTACGGGGAGCTCAAAGAGGTGATGGCGGTGCCCGTCTACCTGTCGACGCGCGTAACGGATCTTATGGGATAGACATGATAAAGGTCAACCTCTTACCCTACAAGAAGACGAGAACGAGTACTCTCAAGATCAATATCGTCACCTTCGTGCTGATGCTGATCATCGGGAACATATTCTTCTGGGCTTTCTATTTTTACAACGAGCGTGAGATAGGCGATTACGAGAGAAATATCAGGACAACGCGCCAGGAGCTGGCGAAACTGCAGCCCTATTACCAGGAATACCAGAGGATACAGGCCGCCAAAAAGGAAATAGAGCGGCGGATAAAGGTGGTCAACCAGCTGAAGGCAGGCAGGGCGCTCGCGGCACGGTCGTTCTATGACCTGTCGACGACGATGAAGGACGGGGTGTGGCTCAAATCATTCAAGAGAAGGAGCGATAAGTTCGAGATAGAGGGAAGATCTCTCGTCAATGAGTCCATATCGGATTTCATGGAAGTGCTGTCGAACCTGCCCTACATGAAGGATGTTGAACTGAAGAGTATACAGGATGTGACGGAAGAGGGTCTCGTGGTCAAGAAGTTCATCGTTCAGGGGAACATGTCCTTATGAGAGTCGGATTCGAGCCGAAAAGCCTGGGAAAAAAGATAGAGAAGATACCGCAGAAGTACGTTCTCATCGTCATGATCGTCCTCGTCGTCGCGGTGCTGGCGGGTCTCTATTACTTTCTCATGATGCCCCAGCTCGAAAGAAAGGCCAAAGCGGCAAAGGAGTACGCCGAAGTGCAGATGCAACTGGGCCGGCTCAAGAGCATCCAGAGGAACATCGCTAAACACCGCCAGGAATACACCCAGATGCAGGAACTTTTGCAGGAGGTCATGAGGCAGCTTCCGGAGTCGAAGGACATCCCCAACCTCTTAAGGAGCGTGACCTCCGTGACGGAGGAGACGCGCCTGAAGGTCAAGCAATTCGAGCCGAAACAGATAAAGCACACGGATTTCTACTCGGAGCTGCCCTTCGAGATGAAGTTCCAGGGAAGGTTCAGGAACCTGGCGGCCTTTCTGGATGGCGTCAGGAAGCTGGAACGTATCATTAGTGTCACGGACTTCACGGTCGAGGCAAAGGGCCCCCCGAGAAATGTTGTGGTGGAAGGATCGTGCAGTGCAAATGCGTATGTATACCTGAAGACGCCGGTGAAGAAGGCGCCGGCTCAAGGAGCGAAAAAGGCAAATGTCCCGCCTGCAAAAAAGTAGTTTTGTGATCGGCATCTGCCTCTTCCTGGGTCTATCCTGTGCCCACGCGCAGACTCCCAAAGTTCAGCCTGCCCCGAAGAAAGAGGCGGCGAAGGAAGAGGCGGCAAAGAAGTTCAATGTCGAGGATTTCACCTACTCCGCCGAGGGTCGGGATCCCTTCGAGCCTGTCCTGCTCCTCAAGGCCAAGACCGCACGGGGTGTGAACGTCAGGTCCTCAAAGGAAAAGAAGGAGTCCGAAAGGGCCGGTTACGAACTGGAAGAGTTGCGGTTCGTCGGCGTGATAAAGAGCGGTACCGGCATGATCGCCATGATGGAAGATGTGCAGGGAAAGGGTATCTTCTTCAGGAAAGGGGACCACTTGAACAAGAACATGTGGGTGATGGACGTTTCAGCCAGCAATATGGTGGTTGGCTACAAGTCAAGAGGGGAGACGAAGAAGATCGTTGTTGACATCCCCTCGAAAAACTGAAGGGTGACTTATGAGTAGAAGAATAGCGGCTGTATTTTTTCTGTTACTTTTAATCATACCTTTATTGTGCTTCAGTCAATCGGCGAAACGCACGTCCCCTGTCTCAAAGGTCTCTTTCGATTTCATGGATGCCGATGTGAGGAATGTCGTCAGGATCCTCGCGGAGGTCTCGGGAAAGAACATCGTGATATCCGACGCCGTCAAGGGAAAGATAACGATGAAGCTCGAAGATGTTTACTGGGATGAGGCGCTGGACCTTGTCGTCGAGACGGGAGGCTTGAGGAAGATAGAGGCGGACAATATCATTCGCGTTGTCACCGTGAAGGAATACGATGACGAGTTAAAAAGGAAGATAAGCGAGAGGGAATCCTTCAGAAAGGACCGTCTCGAAAGACAGAAAATGGGTGAGGAGTTTGTGACGGAGACGGTCTACCTGAGCTATGTCAGCCCCGCCGACATGGAAAAGATGCTTAAAGGGGGGAGCGAGGCGGCGGCTCCGGGTGGCCAGAAGAAGGGCTTTCTCTCCGAGTTCGGCACCATCACGCAGGTGAACTGGAACAATGCCCTCATCATCAGGGACACCAGAGAGAACGTCTCAAATATGATCCGCATCGTTAAGGAGCACGACAAGAAGCCGAACCAGATACAGATCGACTGCAAGATCGTGCAGGCGACCACGAACTTCTCGAGGGAACTGGGAATACAGTGGGGCATGCGGTCCGACCAGACCTCAAACATTCTCGGCAACAAAGAGGTGCTTGTGTCGGGTGGAAGGAGTTTCACCTCCGCTACAGAGGGTGCAGAGGGAACGATGATATCGACGACGAACCTTATCGGTTTCAGGCGGAGCGGGTCCATCATTCCGTACAACGTCAACCTTCCCGCCGCGGTGGGCGCCGGAAGCGGCGGGACCCTGGGGTTCTATATAGGAAGCGCCACCGATGCCTTCCAGCTCGACGTGCAGTTGTCCGCCCTCGAGGACGAGGGAAGGGGAAGGATACTCTCCAATCCCAAGGTCATCACCTCGGACAACAAGAAGGCGATCATCCAGCAGGGCAAATCGATCCCATACAAGACCTACTCACAGTCAGGAACGCAAACGCAGTTCGCGGAAGCCGTCCTTGGCCTGGAGGTGACCCCGTCGGTGACGAAGGACGGTTTCATCAAGCTCGAG
The DNA here is from genome assembly GCA_012719415.1 of Syntrophorhabdus sp. Lineage (NCBI taxonomy): Bacteria > Pseudomonadati > Thermodesulfobacteriota > Syntrophorhabdia > Syntrophorhabdales > Syntrophorhabdaceae > Syntrophorhabdus > Syntrophorhabdus sp. The sequence continues at coordinate 2,447 of JAAYAK010000095.1, read as the reverse complement.
ATACTCGCAAAGAAGGACCAGGCGGACTTCGTGAACACCTCCGAAGGCGTCCCGACGATAGACAAGAAGCAGGCATCCACTCTCCTTTATGTGAAGGACGGTGAAACTGCGGTCATCGGCGGTATTTACGAGCGCGAGGAAGGCTCGAGCGAGAATGGCATTCCCGGGTTGAAGAACATTCCCCTCCTGGGATGGCTTTTCAAGAAACAGACAAAGATCGACGACAGGACGGAACTGCTGATCTTTATCACGCCGAGGGTGGTCAAGAACGTTTACAAGAACGAGGGCTAAATGAAAGCTATACTGGCAGCAATCGTATGCTTATCGGTTTTTCTATCGGCCAATTGCATTGCCGCCGCCGAGAATGACCTTGTGGTGGGACAGATCACCGCCAGTGTTGAGAAGAAGTTCAAGATGCTCACAGGCGACAAGGCCTTCACGAATCTGGGGACGAGGTCGGGGGTGATAAAGGGCGATATCCTCACTGTCTACCACCAATCGGATACGAACAGGGCGGAGCCCATCGGCGAATGCGCCATAGTTGAGATCTACGATTCCAAGAGCGTCTGCGAGGTCATCACCATGAACCGGGAGATCGGGATGGACACGGTGACCATCAAGAAGATGACCTACGACGACGCCCTTCTCTTTCCGCCCATCTTTGCGCTCTTGACAAAGGTGGTGGAGCCTTACTCGCCGGAGAAGAAGATCGTTGTCTATGTCCACGAGTTTTTCGATGAGAACCACAACGTCACGCGTTTCTCGGAGAAGATAAAGAGGGAAGTGAACAAGGTCTTCTTTCAGAAGAAGAGGATGATGTCGGCAGGAAAGGCAATAAGCCCCGCGGTCTTTGCGTATCTGCCGGGAGAGTATAACGAGTACAACAGGACGATAGAAGATTACCTGAGGCGTGACCGGATAGATGTCATCATAGCCGGGACATACAGGATCGTGGGCGATAAGGTCCAATTATCCTTCTACAAGATAGACAGCAACTGGGAGGATATAGCCCTCGATACCACGATCACGGCGAAGCCTTATGCCGCGATGGCGGCTGAAGTGACGGTTCCCTACAAGCAAAGGAAGAAGGAGAAGACCGTCGCCTGCGATGTCGTATACAAACCCGTGTATCATAAGACTGAGAGCCGCGACGAACGGAACAGGATCATCGATTACGAAACGCAGAACAACCCCATTCTGGAGTACACCCTCAGGCGTGCGGAGTTCAATATCATAGCCCCCGTCGCTTTCTGGGTTCGCATCGACGGCAACGAGATACGCTTCGACAAATCCCACGAGTACCGCATACCGCTTACCACCGGAGAACACGTGATCACGGCATCTTTCAAGAAGGGGTTCTATTACAACGACACCTTTCTCGTGGCGCTGTCCGAACCCAGTGTGGTGAAGAAGACGGCCATGCTCTCCGTCGACAAACCCGAGGACCTCGTCATAGAGATAGAGGCGAATCCTCTTCCCAGGCGGGAGAACATCGTTTTCAAGATCTATCGAAAGGTCACGCGGAGTACGACGGTCGTAAAGCCTGTATTGAAGAGAGAGACCCTGAAGCCGGTAGAGACCTTCAAGGACTAAGGGCGCGTTCCCCTCGATAACAGAGTCGCATGGAAAGCCTCGTCAAGTTCCTCGCGCGGGCAGGTTCCTTCCCGCGCAGACACGCAGAAGCACTGATCCGGGAGGGCAGGATACGCATCAACGATGCCCCGGTCCTGTCGCCGTCCACGCAGGTGGGTCCGGGGGACCGCGTCTTGCTCGACGGGCGACCCCTGTCTACGGAGCCCATCAGGGTCTACATCGCTTTGAACAAACCCGATGGCTACATGTCGGACCTCAAGGACACGAGGGGAAGGAAGCTGGCGAGAGACCTCATCAAGCATGACCTCAGGCTCTTTCCCGTGGGGAGGCTCGACTACCATTCCGAGGGTCTCATGATCTTCACGAACGACGGCGACCTCGCGAACCAGATCATGCACCCCCGGTACAACGTTACGAAGGAATATCTCGTCAAGTTCAAAGGCGTGCTACCGAAACAAGCCGTCACGAGGATGCGGCAGGGCATCCATATAGAGGGTGAACTCTACCAGGCCGAGGCGGTTCGTCTCGTGAAGAAGGCCCCCGCGAACGTCTGGTACAGCATGGTCGTGAACGAAGGGAAGAACAGGATGATAAGGAAAATGGGGGCAGCCGTGGGCCATCCTGTCCTGAGACTCAGGCGCGTCCGCATCGGCAAACTGCGCCTCGGGGACCTCAACCCCGGCGAATACCGCCACGTGGAAAAGAACGAAATAATCTAACCGCCAGCCCCCCTCGGCCGTTTCGTAGTTGATGCCGCAAAGTGCTGCTCCTGTTTCTGTCTGTAACCTGAAACCTGGGACCTGAAACCTGAGACTGTTTCTATTTGGCGGAGAGGGTGGGATTCGAACCCACGG
>JAAYAK010000094.1 GCA_012719415.1 Syntrophorhabdus sp. | reverse complement strand
GCCTTGACCAATCCCATCCGCTGTCCTATAGTTTACGTATCTTATGCGTAATGGTGATCTCTCGAGATATGTGGAGATGGCGAAGGAGAGGGGGGCGGACCATGCGGTCATCGTGGGCACCTCTTCCGTCTCCACGGCACCGTGGGTCCGGATGAAGTGCCGCTTCGGGTGTCCCGGATACGGCCTGAGATTGTCCTGTCCGCCCCATACCCCCGAGTACGACAGGACACGTTCGATGCTCGACTCGTATGACCGCGCGATCCTCCTTCACTACCACTGGGTAAAGGGAACGAACTCGGTCGCCATGCTGAACGACACGGTAATCGACCTGGAAACGACACTTTTCCTGGACGGGTTCTACAAGGCCTTCGGCATGGGCTGCGGGTTCTGCACCCTGTGCAAGAAGTGCGACACCACGAAAGATTGCGTGCATCCGGAGCGCATGAGGCCCTCCATGGAATCCTGCGGAATAGATGTCTACCAGACGGCACGTGCGAATGGCCTTCCCATAGAGGTCGTCCGCAGCCACGCTCAAGACCGGGATGTATACGGCATTGTTCTCGTCGACTGATCAAAGGTCAAGGGTGACATTATGAACGACAAAGAAAGGCTTAACGCGCTTGAAACGGCCCTGGGGAACGAGATGAAGGAGCGCGAGTTCTATCTCCGGAATGCCGACCGCACGCAGAACCCCCTGGGCAAGGCAATGTTCAGACGGATAGCCGAGGATGAGCTCGAACATTATCGCCGGCTGAAGGAGCTTCACGAGAAATGGGCGGTCGAGGGCAAGTGGCCCGAAACGGTCCCTCTCGTGGTGAACACCACGAACGTAAGGGATATCCTCGTCAGCACGCTCAAGACGATAGACCCGTCGGCCCCGACAGATGCGGGGGACCTCGAGGCCGTAAAGATCGCCGCCGATTTCGAGGACAAGGGAGTACGGCTTTACAGGCAGCTCGCCGCCGCCTCGGCGGACAGGCGGGAGAGGGATTTCTTTGAACTCCTCGCGATGATCGAATATGAGCACTTCCTGTCCCTCCGTGATGCCGAAGAGTATTTTGAAAACCCGGCGGCCTGGTTCACCAAGATCGAACACCCCATGATGGACGGCGGGTGATGAAGGAACACGCCTTTCCATTGGAGACAAGTATTTTATAATTAATACTTGACAAGAATGGTTATTAGTTAGTATAGTGTATTCGTTAAGGGCTTTTATTGGAATGGCAGAGGGTCACGACAGCAAGAGCATGAAGATGACACCCCAGAGGATGGCGATCATGAAATACCTCGACGGCAATACGTGCCACCCCAGTGCGGCAGACATACACGGGGCCATCAGGGAACAGTTCCCCACCATGTCCCTGGCCACCGTGTACAACACATTGGAGACACTGAAGGAACGGGGGGCAGTCATCGAGCTTTCCATAGACCGGTTGAAGAAACGTTTTGATCCGAACCCGGAACCCCATCATCATCTCATGTGCATCAAGTGCAAGGCAATAATCGACGTCTTCGTCGAGCTCCCCCTGACCCTGTCCGATGCGCAGACACAGGGGTTTGAGATCATCGGCAACCGTGTCGACTTTTACGGGATATGCAAATCGTGCTCCGACGAGCAAAAGGGAACGATAGAGAAAAATCAATGACAGAGGAGGATTCTATGGTCTGGACATGTTCCGTTTGTGGTTACCAGTACGATGAAAAGGTCGAGAAAGTGCCTTTCGAGCAGCTTCCGGATGACTGGTCCTGTCCTATCTGTAACGCTCCGAAAAGCGCTTTCGAAAAATCAGAATCATAACCGCCCCTTTTACCCTTACCCCATTTTTTTCACTACCCCAATTCCCTCCCGCAACGGGAGGGGTTCATCTTAAAGCAGGTCGCAGGTCGCAGGTCGCAGGTCGCAGGTCGCAGGTCGCAGGTCGCCAAAGAGAGACCGCGAAGGGGGCGGGCTGTCAACGCAACTATTGACTGGTGCAATTGTTGACCCGGCGACGAATCTTTTTGTGCCTTTGAACCTGTGACTTGGGACCTGAGACTTGCGACGGTTCTTCGGCCTTTGAACCTGTGACGTGAGACCTGTGACCTGTGACCGTCTTTTTGGGTTGACAGGAGTGTGTCGCTAGTAGTAGAAGTACAGAAAAATAAGATTCTTGTCCAATAACATGCGGCGGGGGTTGCGATCGATTTGGAAGGTCCTTTTGTCCTCAATATGGATCCTTTGCTTGCCGAGGTCTGGGGGGTAAGGCTCTGGTATTATGGGCTTGCCTGGGCCCTTGGATTCTCCGCCGTCTTCCTCTGGATGATGCTGCGGCGCGGTTATGCCGGCCTGTCTTCGAGACAGGTCTGGGACCTTTCTCTCATCTTCTCCCTGTCCTGCCTTGTCGCTGGACGCGCCTTTCAGATCCTTGTCTACGAATGGGAGATCTTCCGCGGCAGGCACTCCGAGATCTTCGCCTTCTGGAAGGGGGGCATGGCGTACGAAGGGGTCATAGTCGGAGCGCTGGCAGGGGTGGTCCTCTTCTGCGTCATCCACAGGAAGAACTTTCTTCTCCTCGCCGACGAGCTGGTCATACCCTTCGCCTTTCTCCTCGCGCTTGTGCGCCTCGGCGGCCATTTGAACGGAGAGGTCTACGGCTACGTGAGCACGGCGTGGTGGGCGGTGAAATTCCCCCACGTCGAGGGCTTCCGGCACCCCGTCGCCCTTTACGAGGTGTTCAAATACTTCATCCTCATGCTGATCCTCCTTGTCGCGGGACGGCGGGGCACCCAGGGACAGGGTAGGCTCCTCGGCCATTTCATCTTGTGGTGCGGAATCTTCGATCTGGCCATAGATATCTTCCAGGCCCCCGGGCCTCTCTTCAGAGGGGTCGATACCGGCTGTTTCCTGAACGCCCTGGTGGCCCTCATCGGCCTTTTGCTGATAGCCGGATCGGCGCGAAGGGGTTCCAGGAAGACCGCAGAGCTCAGCACCCTGCGTTTCGCACCGGCGTCGCTGATCGCAACGATCCCCTCCCGTCTCAATGCGGGGACCTGGTTCAGGATACTGCTTTTCCTGGCGATCCTCCTTTTCTGTCTCACCATCCCCGGCGGATGGAGCCGGGAGTGGCTTTACAATCTTGCCTTGCTGTAAGAGAAGAATGACCAATGATCATTGTCTTCTTCGTTGGTCATTGTCTTTTTTTCTTCACCGGTTACCAGGATCTGAAATCCTTTGAAAACGCTTGACTGACTGCCACTCTTCTGTTACGATGCAGAGCAAATCCGAAAGGAATCCCCGGCAATGAAAAAACCTCCCAAGATCAAAGGCATCGACAAGGTCCTCATCATAGGCTCCGGTCCCATCATCATCGGGCAGGCGTGCGAGTTCGACTACTCCGGCACCCAGGCCTGCAAGGCCTTGAGGGCCGCCGGGTATAAGATAGTCCTCGTGAATTCCAACCCCGCGACGATCATGACCGACCCCGGGATGGCGGACCACACGTACGTGGAACCCCTCACCATCGACGTCATAGAAAAGATCATAGAAAAGGAGAAACCCCAGGGGCTCCTCCCCAACCTGGGAGGGCAGACGGGCCTCAACCTTGCCGCGGAGCTGTCCCGCAGGGGGATACTCGAGAAACACGGGGTCCGTATCATAGGGGTCCAGGCCGACGCGATCGAGCGCGGCGAGGACCGCGACGAGTTCAAGAAGACCATGAAAAAGCTCAATATTCCCATGCCCGAGAGCGCGCTGGCCTATTCCGTGGAAGAGGCCCTCGAGATCGCGGACAAGCTGGGATATCCCATCGTCATCCGTCCCGCGTATACCATGGGGGGTACCGGAGGGGGCATAGCTTTCAACAAGGAAGAGTTGCGGACAATAGCGAGCCGGGGCATCTCGGCAAGCCTCATCGGGCAGATCCTCATCGAAGAGGCCGTGGTGGGCTGGGAAGAGCTGGAGCTCGAGGTCGTCCGCGACGCGGACAACAGGATGATCACCGTCTGCTTCATCGAGAACATCGATCCCATGGGCGTTCACACGGGCGACTCATTCTGCTCTGCGCCGATGCTCACCATCTCTGAAGAGGTCCAGAAGAGACTTCAGGATTATTCCTACCGCATCGTGGAAGCCATAGAGGTCATCGGGGGTACCAATATACAGTTCGCGCACGATCCGGACACGGGCCGCATCGTTGTCATAGAGATCAATCCCAGAACGTCCCGCTCGTCGGCCCTTGCGTCAAAGGCGACAGGCTTCCCCATCGCCTTCATCTCGGCGAAGCTGGCTGGCGGCTACACCCTGAAGGACATTCCCTACTACCGCGGGAAGGGGCTCGACGAGTATGTTCCCTCGGGAGACTACGTGGTCATCAAGTTCGCCCGGTGGGCCTTCGAGAAGTTCAGCGAGGCCGAGGACAGGTTGGGCACCCAGATGAAGGCTGTGGGCGAGGCGATGAGCATCGGCAAGACGTACAAGGAAGCCTTTCAGAAGGCGATCCGTTCCCTGGAGACAAAGCGATACGGACTTGGTTTTGCGAAGAATTTCAACCAATTGCCTCTCGACGACCTCATGCGCATGCTCAATGAGCCCTCCTCTGAACGGCAGTTCATCATGTACGAGGCCCTTCGCAAGGGTGCCTCCATCGACGAGCTTCACGAGAAGACGAAGATCAAACGGTGGTTCATAGAACAGATGAAGGGGATACTTGACCTCGAGGAGGAGATCCTCCGCCACAAGGGAGGGGCGCTCCCCGATGCCATCCTCGTCAAGGCGAAAGAGGACGGCTTCTCCGACAGGTATCTCTCGTTCCTCCTCAACGTCCCGGAAACGGATATCAGGAAGAGGCGGCAGGCCCTCGGCAAGAATGAGACATGGTGCCGGGTGCCTGTCAGCGGCGCCGATGCGGCATACTATTACTCGACCTATAACGCCCCCGACGAAGTGGCGGTGAGCGACCGCAGGAAGGTGATGATCCTCGGCGGCGGCCCGAACCGCATCGGCCAGGGCATCGAGTTCGATTACACCTGCGTCCATGCCGCCTTCACCCTGCGCGACGAGGGATACGAATCCATCATGGTCAACTGCAACCCCGAGACGGTCTCCACCGACTACGACACCTCGGACAAACTCTACTTCGAGCCCCTCACGGTGGAAGACGTCCTGAGCATCTACGAGAAGGAAAAACCCATCGGCGCCATCGTGCAGTTCGGCGGGCAGACCCCGCTCAACCTGGCACGGCAGCTCGAAGACGCCGGTGTGAACGTCCTTGGGACGTCCCCGGAGAGCATCGATATAGCTGAAGACCGCAAGCGGTTCAGCCAGATCATAAAGAAAATAGGCATCCCCCAGCCTGAGAGCGGCACGGCCGTCATTCTCGAAGAGGCGCTGGAGGTTGCGCACGGGATCGGTTATCCCCTCATGGTGCGCCCCTCTTATGTCCTCGGCGGACGGGGCATGGAGGTCGTCTACGATGACGAGATGCTCAAGGCCTACGTGAACGCCGCCGTGGATATCTCGCCCGGCAGACCCATACTCATCGACAAGTTCCTGGAGAATGCCGTGGAGGTCGAGGCGGACGCCATCTCCGACGGCGTTGACGCCTTTGTCCCCTCCATCATGGAACACATCGAGCTAGCCGGGGTCCACTCCGGAGACAGCGCCTGCGCCATACCCCCCAGAACGCTGTCGGAAGAACACATCGCCACTATCAATGAATACACGAAGAAGCTCGCCATCGCGCTCAAGGTCGTGGGTCTCATGAACATCCAGTACGCCATCGCCAATGACAAGGTCTATATCCTCGAGGCGAACCCCCGGGCGTCACGGACGGTCCCTCTCGTCTCCAAGGTGACGGGCGTGCAGATGGCCCGCGTAGCGACGCAGCTCATGCTGGGCAAGAAGCTCAGGGACATGGGCCTCACGCAGAAGACATATCCCCATGTGGGTGTCAAGGAGGCCGTTTTCCCCTTTAACATGTTCCCCGAGGTCGACCCGACCCTCGGCCCGGAGATGAAGTCCACCGGCGAGGTCCTGGGCATGGCAGGCTCTTTCGGGCTGGCCTTCGCGAAATCCCAGGAGGCGGCCGGTCAGAGGCTCCCCCAATCGGGCAACGTCCTTATCACCGTTGTGGACCGCGACAAAGGGGACATCGTGGACGTCGCGAAACAGCTCGTCAAGCTGGGGTTCACCATCGTCGCCACCGAGGGGACGCACCGGTTCCTCACCGAAAAGGGCGTGAAAAGTACCCAGATCAAGAAGGTGCATGAGGGCCGGCCCAACATCGTCGACGCCATCCACAACAAGGAGATCCATCTCGTCATCAACACGCCATCGGGCAAGAACAGCAAGTATGACGATTCCTACATCCGAAAGACGGCCATAAAGTACAAGATACCCTACATCACCACAACGGCCGCCGCGAAGGCAACCGCCGAGGGCATAAAGGCATCCGTGGCCAAAAAGGGTGAGATCAAGGTAAGATCACTCCAGTCCTACCACAGGGCGATAAAGTAGAAGAACAGCCCCTGTCCATCCTTTGGGATGAGCAGGGGCTGCGGCTTTTTCTGGAATAGGACCTATAAGACCACTATAGGACCTATGGGACGTATAAGACCTATAGGATGCCTGGGACTTATAGGATTTGTAGTTCTTCCCGACGCTCAAGCGGTTCAAGCCATTCAAGCGGCTCAAGCCGTCTTTTCTACTCCCCTATGATCTTGACAAGCACCCGTTTTCTCCTGCGACCGTCGAATTCGCCGTAGAATATCTGCTCCCAGGGGCCGAAGTCGAGGCGGCCTTCCGTTATGGCCACGACCACCTCCCTGCCCATGATCTGCCGCTTTAAGTGCCCGTCGGCGTTGTCCTCGCCGACGTTGTGCCTGTACCCCGAGACCGGCTCGTGGGGAGCGAGCTTCTCGAGCCACACATCGAAGTCATGGTGAAGGCCCGACTCGTCATCGTTGATGAAGACCGACGCCGTGATATGCATGGCGTTCACGAGGACGAGGCCCTCCATGACCCCGCTCTCGCGCAGGCACTCCTCCACCTGCGGCGTAATATTCACAAACCCCCGCCGTGCGGGCACATTGAACCAGAGCTCTTTCCTGTAGCTTCTCATGGGTCACCTCTTCGCGGGTTGCAGGTCGCCAAAGAAAGATGGCGGAAGTGGCGCGGTTCTCAACACAACTGTTGAGCGGGCAGCGAATCTTCTTGGCCTTTGAACCTGTGACTTGGGACCTGAGACTTGAGACGGTTCCTTGGCCTGTGATGGTCCTCCCACAACGGCAGCATCACTCCTTCTTTCCCGCCGCGCACCGAGATTCAAGGTAGGCGTATATCTCCCCCAGGTCCGCGAAGAGAGGGTGGTCTTCGAATTCGTTCCAGGGGTTCTTAAGGCCCGCTCTGACGATTCCCGCCCGTCTCGCCGCTTCCAGGGTCACAGGGCTGTCGTCGACAACCGCCCAGCAATCGTCGAAGAGCACCGTCTTGTCATAGCTCAGATGGATCTCGTCGAAGGGCAGGTCGTGTTTGTGGAGCCACCTTTCCGTCGACGCATAGGTCTGCTTCTCCCGGTGGCTGGCGATGATTATGTGAAAGCCTTTTCGGCGAAGCCTCTCGAGAAAACCGCGGGAATCGCTGTACGGTTCGAAGGTCTCCTGGTCCATGTGGACGTCCCGTACGATGCCGTAGAGACGCTCCGCCGGAATGAGCCCCTTCCAGAAACTCCAGTTGTGCCACTGCGAATGGTGGGGAAACCCCGGACTGGCCGTCTGCAGCCGCTCGTAGAGCACGGGCGCCAGGTCCCACAGGGTGTTGTCGATATCGATGATGATCCTTCGCATGAGCAGTCATTATATCACAAAATGGATGGCATCTGGAAAGGAACGGCAAGAGAGCGGGGGACGAGATGAAAAGGGGAGAATCTCTTCTCCCCTTTCGTGAAACAGTTTTCCGGGTTTTCGCTGGCTTGCTTACTTCGTTTCGGCCGGTTTCTCCTCGGCGGGAGCTCCTGCCTTCTTCGTCTTCTTCGTCTTCTTGACCTTCTTTTCCTTCTTCGCCGGCTTCTCTTTCTCAACCGGGGCCGGGGCCTCTACCTTGGCGGGCGTCGCGGGAGTTGCCGGTGTTGCCTTCTTCTCCTGCGCAAACCCTGTCAGGGTGAGGGAAAGACCGATCACCACTGCAAAGAACACTACCAGAACCTTCTTCATTCCTTTTCACCTCCTTCCTCTTGTATTGGGAACATTAGAGAGATATATAAACCAAGTTGAAAATAAAAGATACAGAAAAATGCAGGTGATGGGTCATGGGTCATGGGTGATGGGAGAGCATGGTTTTCCGGGGTCTTTCGTCTCTGCCTGAGACTATTCTTCCCCCACCCTTCGAAAGTAGTTGTCCCGGATCCTGTTGCGGATCTTGAGGACCATGACGTGGGAGATGCCGAGGCGCGTCCCCACTTCTCTCACCGACAGGTCCTGCATGAGAAGCGTTAGGACCTGACGGTCCCGGTCCGAACTGCAGGCGTCGGTGATCGCCTGGAACTTCAATTTCTCTTCGAGGCGGGCGAAGGACGAGGAATCGTCGGAGGCTATCATCTCCTCCCAGGAGACGCCGTCTTCCCCTGCCGGCTCACTGAGGCTCACGAAGACCGCGTTCTCGCGCACTTTCCGGAGATGGTTCTTGAGGTGATAGTAGCAGCCCTGAAGGATGTAACTGTCCGTCTTGTCGTCGATGGAACCCTTCCGGAAGGCGCCCCACAGGTGTGTCAGCGCCTCCTGGTAAAGGTCCTCCTCGTCAAAATATGCGTGATGGCCGTTCAATCTCTTCGTTATCCTCTTCAAAACCGGCGAGAGCCTTTTTACCATGAACTCGAATTTCATTGCGAACCCTTGTATTTGTTGGTGATAGGCATCCTCCTGTCCTTGCCGAATGCCTTGGGTGTTATCTTGATCCCCGGCGGGGACTGGCGGCGCTTGTATTCGCTCAAGTCAACCATTCTCAAAACGCGGGCGATCTCCTCCGCGGGCAGGTTGGGAAAATCGGCCGCGGAAGGCTCCTTGTCCTCTTCAACGTAGCTTTTCAGCACCTGATCGAGATGGTCGTAAGGCGGAAGGCTGTCGCGGTCCTTCTGACCGGCCTTGAGCTCCGCCGTCGGCTCCTTCGACAGTATCCTCTCGGGAATGACGGCGCCGAGACGGTTGCGCCACGCGCAAAGCTTGTAAACAAATGTCTTCGGGACGTCCTTGATAACGGCGAACCCGCCGGCCATGTCGCCGTACAGGGTCGCGTAACCCACGCTCATCTCCGATTTGTTGCCTGTCGTGAGCACGAGCCACCCGAACTTGTTGGACAGCGCCATGAGGATGTTGCCGCGAATACGCGCCTGGAGGTTCTCCTCCGTGACGTCCTCGCCGAGGCCGTGGAAGACCTTTCCGAGGCTTGCCTTGTAGGCGGAGAATACGGGGTCGATGGGCACCTCGATGATCCTGACGCCCAGTCTCTTCGCGAGGTCGAAGGCGTCTTCCGACGATTCCCGGGACGTGAACTTCGAGGGCATGAAGACACACGCGATGTTGTCCCTGCCGAGCGCGTCCGCCGCAACGGCAGCCACGAGCGCCGAATCTATTCCTCCCGAGAGCCCGATCACGGTGCCCTTGAACCCGTTCTTCCGCACATAGTCGGCAAGGCCGAGCTTCAGCGCCTCGTACACCTCTTCCACAACGTCGAGACGCGTGACGGTGTGAGCGGCGAGCGGCTTCTTGACCGCGGGGCGAGACCCATGGTGACGCGCGGCGACGGTGATGACCTGTCCGGCGCTACCCGCCGCCCGGGCCTTCTTCGCAAGCTCCTTTTCAGGAATATCGACGACGAGCAGGTCTTCCCGGAACGCGCCCGCCGAGGCGACGACCGCGCCCGAGCGGTCCATCACGAAGCTCTGCCCGTCGAACACGAGCTCGTCCTGGCCGCCGACGAGATTGATGTAGGCAACCCACACCCGGTCCTCCCGGATCCTGTTCCTGACCACATCCTCCCGGACGTATATCTTCCCCGTATGGTAGGGCGATGCGTTGATGTTGAAGATGAGCCGGGCACCTGCCCGGGCCATGGAATGCGTGGGACCCTCCCTGAACCACATGTCCTCGCATATCCCGATGCCGAAGAGAATGTTGCCGTAGCGGAACACCCGGGGACGGGCGCCGGGAAAAAAGTATCTCTTTTCATCGAAGACACCGTAGTTGGGAAGGAGCTCCTTGCGGAAGACACCCCGTATCTTTCCCCTGTAGATGACGGCAGCCGCATTGTGGAGGCCGGATCGGGACCTGTCCACAAAACCCACGATCGTGACGGGAGAATCGATCCGCGACGCCACCTCGTTGATGGTCCTCATGTTCGCGTCCACAAAACCCTTTTTCAGGAGCAGGTCCTCCGGCGGATAGCCCGTTATGGCAAGCTCCGGCAGCGCGAGGATGTCCACATCCTCAGCCTTTGCCCTCTCCACCCACTCGATGACCTTTTCACCGTTTCCCGTTATGTCGCCCACCGTTGAGTTCATCTGACCTAAACCGATCCGTATCATCTTTTCCATATAGGCACCGCCCCTCCAAATGTAAGAAGGGCGTCCAAAGCAGTTTTAAGCGCCCTGGACGCCCTTGTCCAATCATTCTTAGCAGCTCTGCTAAAAATCCAAATAATCTGTCAATATGATAGTGTGCGGGCACACTGTTGTCAAGTTCTTTTCTGGATATCGAAGGCAAGGATGATCGCCTCCGCCACTTCCTTCATGGTCTTTCGCATATCCATGCTCTTCTTGTGGATCTTCCGGTAGGCCTCGTCCTCGCTCAGTCCCAGCTCACGCATCAGTATGCCCTTGGCGCGCTCGACGAGCTTGCGCGACTCCAGCGCCTCCTTGGCGGCGAGTATCTCGTGGCTGAGGTTCGTGTTCTCGATGGCAACCGCCGCCTGGTTCGCCACAGCTTGAAGTATGTCGATCTCCTCCTTCGTGAAGGTGTGCTCCCTTGTCGTGTAGCTGTTGATGACGCCGACGACCTGGTCCTTGATCATCATGGGAACGGACAGGAGGGAAACGAAGCCTTCCTTCCTTGCCACGTCGGGGAACATGTAGCCCGGTTCCTTCGTGACATCGAGGACCTTCAGCGGCCTCTTCTCCAGGACCACCCTGCCGCTTATGGACTGCCCGACCTTGAGGTTCGGCTTGTTCACATACTCGTTACTCAGGCTCTGGGTGGCGGCAATGACGAGCTCCTCTTTCTTTTCATCGAGGAGCATGACGGAACAGATCTTCGAGTCCATGACCTTTGCCGTCATCGTCACGATGAGGTGGAGGATCTCCTTGATGTAATGGTCGGAAACGATCGTCCGGGAAACCTCGGAGAGAAGGTCGAGCTGCTTCGCCTTCTTCACCACCTCGTCATAGGTGATGGCGTTCTGTATCGCGCTGCCGAGGTACCTGCCGATGGTGAAGAGGAGTTTGATCTGGGCCTCGGGGTAGACGTGCGCCTTCTTGCTCTGGAGGTTCATGACGCCCACTATCCTGTTCTTCGCGAGGATGGGTATGGAAAGGAGCGCTTCGTACCTGTCCTCCTTGAGGGAGGTGAAGGCCTTGAACCGCTTGTCCCGGTAGGCCTCCTTCTCCAGGAAGACGGGCTGTTTCTCCTTGGCCGCCCAGCCGGTGACACCTTCGCCAAGCTTCAGGCTGATCGACCCCACCGATTCCGTCTTCGGGTCGGCCGCCGCGGAAAGAACGAGTTCGCCGTGGTCCTCGTCGTAGAGGTAGACGAGGCAGGAATCGGCCTTCACAAAGGCCGTCACGGTATCGACAATACGGTGCAGAAGCTCCGAGAGGTCAAGGTTATCGCTGATATCCTTCGCCACCTCGTGGAGTATCTTCAACTCCTGTTCTTTCACCTCAAGTCTCTGATTGACAGTGGAAGCCATGAATGAATAGCCCTTTTTTTTATTTGTTATCTTAGAGGAGAAGAGAACAGTTGTCAACAGAAGAGGCAGGAAATAGAGACAGGTGATAGGTCATGGGTTATGGGT
>JAAYAK010000093.1 GCA_012719415.1 Syntrophorhabdus sp. | reverse complement strand
ATCTCGTCCTCGCACCACTCCACGGCACGGTCCAGGTCCCCGAAGACCCGGAAGCTGTCGCTCTCCTCGAGGCCGAGGCCTCCTCTCCGAAAGGACGTGAGGGCGTCCGGCGGGACCTGGGCGAACACAAGCCGGTAGCCGCGCGACCGGGCCTGTTCCTTCATCTTCACGAAGCTGTTGACCGCCGATGAATCGACACCGTTGACGAGACGAAAGTCGAGCACCACGAACCGCAGTTTCTTCAGTGCCTCGTCGTTCGCCCTTTTCCGGATCTCCTCGTGAAGGTCGTTCGCCGTGCCGAAGAAGATGTAGCCCTGCAGTTTCAGGATATGCATGCTCTCGCCCTCCCGCGACAGGACCTGCTCCTCGGCAGGGGCACGGTCCACGTTGCTGTGGAAATTGGTCCCCGACAGCCTGTGCTTGATGACGCTCACGTGGCTGTACTTGACCACGAAGATGACGATGGCCACGAGCATTCCGACCCCGACGCCCTGCAGGAACCCGAATGTTCCGATGACGACGAGGATGACGACGATAAGGACACAGTCAAGAGCGGGCAGCTTGAGCCAGCTTTCGTAGAGCCACTCGTACAGGAAGGCAAAGCCGAGGAAGAGAAGCACCCCTCCCATGATGGGCCGGGGAAAATAGGACAAAAGGGAGCTGCCGAAGACGAGGACCGCCCCGCAGATGACCGCGGAGAATACCCCGACGAGGCGGCTTTTCGCCCCCATGGAATGGCCGAGCGCGGACAGGCTCAGTGAATGGAAACCGACGGTGCTCCCCGAGAGGCCCGCGACGAGGTTCGACAATCCCGTTGCCCTCAGTTCCCTGTTGAGGTCGATCTCCTCCCTGACGACAAGCTCCAGTCCGCTCGCGTTAAGGAGGAGGGAAAGGGAGCTGAGGATGAGCACCGTGAGGATCCTTCCCGTCTGTGAACCGACAAGTCCCCAGTCTATCCCCGCAAGGGAAGAAAGGGACAGCGCCGCGCCGGGCCCTCCCCCCTCGAGGGACGCGATGAGCCAGCCCTGAGAGCGCGCGTCGCCGAGAGACATGCCCGTCACGGGCAGCGCCATGTAGAAGAGGACGAAGGAAAGAGCAAGCCAGACCGGCATGACGAGGTAATGGTTCCGCCACCTGAGGACCAGGAAGAGGACGCCCGCGAAGACAAGGCCGGGAAGCCACTTGACGAACACCCCCGGGTCCGCGAGATAGGCCATGTTGGCCACGGTGAGCGCCTTTCCCGTCATGACCCCGAAGGCCCCCTTCACGAGAAGGAGCCCGGTACCGGCAAGAAACCCCCCGATGACGGGATAGGGAACGAACCGTATGAGGTTGCCGGCCTTGAAGTAACCCAGGAGGAGAAAGAAGATGCCCGTCGTGCAGCCGGTGACCGCGATCGTTGCCACGACGGTGACAAAGGCGCCCTCCATGCAGATCTGCCCCGGCACCCCTGCCGCTATCGCGGCCGCCATGAGGGCGATGACCGCGGCCGGGATCTCGTGGGGCCGGGCCACGGTGCCCGCGTACGAGCTGGTAAACGCCGTTATCGCGCCGAGAAGGAATGCGCCGAAGAGTATCAGCTTGACGCCAGTGCCGATGTAGCCGGAGAGCGGGCCGGAGAATATGAGTGCCGAGAAGGCGCACCCCATGGCTATCGTGAGGACGCCTGAGATAAGCCCGGCGGTAAGGACCGTCAGATACCGGCCAGTCCGCCCCGCCGTAGTCGAACCACCCGCACTCTGTGCCATATCTTCGTAACATACAGGGACAGAACCATATTGTCAATCATGACTCATTCGCTCTCAAGCATCTTCAGGTTGTTGCGGGCATATTCGAAGGTCGGGTCGATCTCAAGGGCGCGGCGGTAGGCGTCTCGCGCCTCTTCCTTCCGGCCCTCCAGGTAGTAGGCGTAGCCGAGGTTGTTGAAGGCCCGGGGGTTCCGCGGCGACTTCACGACCGTGTCCTCCCACAGGGCGATCTCGCTGTGGTACACCCGGTTGCGGGCGATGGTATATCCGCCGAGCACGATGGCAAAACACAGGGCAAGGACCGCGAAGGCGCGCGCTCCTCCCCTCAGGCGGAACACGAGCCAGGTCATCGCCACCGATGCCACGAGGAAGATTCCCCAGCCCGCCTGGTAGAAATGGCGGTCGCTGACGCTGTCGATGCGCGGCACGAGGAGGTTGACGACCATCGTGTGGAGGAAGAACCAGCCTATCCCGAAGGACAGCCAGAATATTCTCTTCCAGAGGCCCATGAACCCCAGCAGCGCCAGGGACAAAAGAGTCACGGACTGCGGGATGGGCCAGGCACCGCCGGACATCGAGCCCGGGTCTATGTTCAGCCGCCCCGGCAGGATAAGGTGAGAGAGAAGATCGCCCACCCCCGTGACCTGGCCGAGAAGGTTCGCCCGAAATCCCCTCAGGTCCAGGCTGTAGAGGAGAAAGACCCGGTATCGCGGATGCGCTAGCACCACCCCCACCAGGATGGCAAGGACCGCCCAGTGCACCGACTGGTGCTTGAGGGCCCTCCCGACTCCCCTGCCCTCCCCTGCCGAGACCTCCCAGAGTGCAAGGGCAAGAGGCAGGGTGATCCCCGTCTCCTTGGTCGCAACGGCGAAAAGGAACATCAGGGGCGACAGCACGTAAAGCAGAACCGTCTTCCCTTCCCGGCCGCCTTTCACGTAGAGGGCAAGGCTTCCCAGATAGAACATCGTCATGAGCGAGGCGCTGCGCCCCGTTATGTACGTCACCGCTTCCGTCTGTATGGGATGGAGCCCGAAGAGAAGGGCCGCGAGGGAGGCCGCCGGGTAAAGGGCCTTCTCGGGCACGGTCCCGGGCCTGCCCCTGAGAAAACTCAGGGTCAGGCTGAAGACAAGGAATACGTTGACGAGATGCACGGCCAGGTTGAAGGCGTGGAAGCCGAAGACACCCGTCCGCGAGGTCTGGCACAGGGTGTAGGTGAACTTGAGCAGGGGGCGTATCCCGTGGAAACAATCCTGCCAGAAGGCAGACCAGGACTCAACTGAAGGGTTGAAGACGATGACGTTGTAGTCATCGAGCTGGAACACCCCGGTGAAAGAGTTCAGATAGGCGATAAGGACCGCGGCTAGCGGTGCGAGCGCGTATCCCGCGCGGCCCGCGTTCGTCACGGCCTACTTCCCGAAGAAACCACCAACCTTCTTGAACACATCGACGACTCCCTGCACGGGATTGGCAGGATCGACGGACGGCACCGCTCCCACGGGATTGCCTGAGGACTGACCGCTCTGACGGGACGTGTATCCCCTGCCCGTCGGCGCCGTCTTGCTCTCTGCCGGGGTGGTGGGGATCACGGGTCTTCGGGCGACGATCGTCGAACCCGTCGCCTCCGCGAGAGGGATCTCCTTGCCTCCCACCGCATTGTAAACGATCGCCTTCAGGTTGTAGGTCGTGGCATAGTCCACGCGCAGGTTGAGAGACTCTCCTTGGCCCAGGAATTTCGTGCCTCCCACGTACATCCACCTGTACCGAAGGTTTCCCTTCACCCAGGGCGCCGCGTCGACGCTCACCTGGAAGAGAACGTTGTCGCCCACGAAGGCGGCGGGCGGATTATACATGTGGACGCTCCTGATAACGGGCGGGATATCCTCGATGAGCTTCGTATGGTCCGCGTTCCAATCCACGGCCCCGTGCTCCGACACGTAGATGGGGCCGAGATAGTTGTCGGCGTCCATCGTGAACCAGACCTTTCCGTTGGCATCATACAACTGCACGACGGTGTAGGTGTGCATGCTCCCCGACGCCGTCTCGCCCATGTACTTCTTCCTCGTTTCCTCGGACACGATGGAAAGAGGGTTCCAGCCGCTCATCCTGCCCACCTTCGCCCCCAAAAGACCGAACCTGCCGTTCGCCTGCATCCATTTCACGACGACGGCGATCTCCCCCGCCCGCGCCTCCGATGCCTCGACACAGGATTGACCGGCAGGCACACGACTGGTGATGGTGTCCCTCGCGCCCGTCGACCTTATCCGCTCCGTTACGGCCGCCTTGAAATCCGCCATGTTGAATCCCATCTGACTGTGCGCGTCCACCGCGACAGAAATGAACAAGAAACAGAAAATGGCTGTCAGGAAATACCTGGTCTGATGCATGTGCAGCAACCTCCTTACCGGTTTCGATCATCAGGGCGACGGGGACGGTCCGCGTCGCCCGTCATTCCTGTATTATCGGCAATACCTCAAAAAGGACTATCCCCCGCATCAGCGCACCCGGCTGACCGTGTAGGTCCTGCTTTCGCTGCCGTCGGTGCCGCGCACGGTACAGGTGAACTGGCTGCCGTTCGCCGCCATGACGGCCTCGAAGGTGCCTGAAGGTTTCGTGTCACCCGCTTCGCGGAAGGTCCCTTTTGTCCTGTTGCCCGTGATGGTCCCTTCGAGGGGGCCCCCGAACGTCTCCGTCTTGCGCGCGCCCGACGACGTCGTGTACGGGACGGCGATGGAGAAGGTGCCGGTTATCCGACCGCCGCTCGCGGAGAGGTTGAAGTTGATCACTTCACCTTCCTTTCCGGGGTTGCTTTTCCAAGCACCCGTCCAGGAACCCGCCGTCGGGCCCGAGCTTGTTGCCGTCGGCATCGACGGCTTCGCGGAGAGGCTCGCCTCGAGCTTGCGGATATGGGCCTCGAGCTGCGGATCAGGGACATACTTCAGGCTCTCGCGGTACTTCGCGATGGCCTCGCGTATCCTGTTCTGCCCCTGAAGAGCGGCACCCTCATCGCGCAGCGTTTTGGCGCGGGCCTGAAGGACCTGCTGGTCATTCTGCCTTTTGACCTCAGCCTCGATCCGGGCGACGTGCTGTTCCAGGGCCTTGTCGGGCACGTAGCGCAGGCTCTCCCGGTACTTCGCGATGGCCTCCGCGTAGCGTTTCTGGTTCTGGAGCTGCGTTCCTTCGGCACGGAGCTGGTTCGCCCGGGCGGCACTCGCCTGAG
This sequence comes from Syntrophorhabdus sp., assembly GCA_012719415.1. NCBI lineage: Bacteria > Pseudomonadati > Thermodesulfobacteriota > Syntrophorhabdia > Syntrophorhabdales > Syntrophorhabdaceae > Syntrophorhabdus > Syntrophorhabdus sp. Next base: position 1,247 of record JAAYAK010000093.1, on the reverse strand, counting down.
CGTCCGTCTGCTTCCTGACCTCTCCCTCAAGCTGACGGATATAGGCCTCGAGCTGAGCGTCGGGGTTGCACTTCAAGCTCTCGCGGTACTTCGCTATCGCGTCGGCATACCTCTTCTGCTGGACGAGGGCGTCTCCCTGCTGCCTGACCGCGAGACAGGCCTGTTTCGCCGCCGCCTGCTTCCTGAGAGCATCCTCGAGCTGACGGACATAGGTCTCCCGCTGAGCGTTCCCCGGAGCGCAGGCAACGTTCTCCTTGAACTTCGCCAGCGCCTCGGAATGCTTCCCCGCGTTGTACAGCGCCTGGCCCTCGGTCCACTTCGCCTCGCACCTTGCCATCGATTCCTTCTTCTTCGCAAGGTTTGCGCTTGCCGTTTGGAGCGCGGCCTCGTAATGCTTCCTGTCGGCCGGGGTCAGTTCGTATGCCAGGACCTGCTTGATATGGGCCTCCGCCTTCGCCCAATCCTCCGCCTTGAAGAGCCTTGTCCACTCGGCGTTGCTCTTCCGGGAAAAATCGTTGTACCAGGCGACGCCCTTGTTGAAATCCGCCATCACTCTGGCCCACAGGGGGTTCGTCGACGCCTGTCCGCCCGACTGGCCACGGAGGATGTCCTGCATCTCGAGCATGGCCTTCTGCGCCGACCACACCTTCTTCTCAGCGATGAAGGCATCGAACTCCTTCGCCTTCGCCTCGACGCGCGGCCATGCGGAGGCGTACTTCTTTGCCTCCTCCAGCTTCTTCTTCGCGTCGGCGTCGGCGGGATTGAGCTTTACCGCCTGCGTGAGGCGCTTCACCGCCTCCGTGAGGTCCGCCTTGTTGACGGCGTCCCATCCCATCTTCTTGAGTTCCTGGGAGAACTGGGCAAGGACGGGCTGCGCGAGCTTCGGATCCACCCCGGCCGCGGCCTCGGCCGCAGCTATGGCCTCGTCATACTTTTTCTGCGACCAGAGCTGCCTGGCGCTGTCGAGCTTCTTCTTCGCCTCATCCTTTTTCTTCCCCGTCGATATGTCCGACTGGGATATGGTTACGCCGAGCGACCCCGTGCCGCTTCCCAGGTCGGCGCCGTCGGCGCTCTTCACCGCGCAGGTCATCGTGTAGGAGCCTGTCTTGCCGCATGTCACGCCCGTATCCTTCGAAGAAGGCGCGGAGATGGTGCATCCGTCCGGGGAGACCTTCCACTGGTAGCGAAGCTGCTGGGCGGTCGCCGGGGTGACGGCGACGGAGAACTCCACCCGCTGGTGTTCGGCT
>JAAYAK010000092.1 GCA_012719415.1 Syntrophorhabdus sp. | reverse complement strand
TCTTCTGTGCGATGTTGTGTGGGTGCAAACTCATAAAGCGGGCAAGTGCCCTGGCGGCCTTGCGCTTCTCCACCTTCGGGTCGTCCTCAATGGATTTTATCAACCGTTGGTATGTCTTGTACGTGGTATAGTGCTTGAGCACGTCGAGGATGAAGTTCTCCTCGATGGCCTGGCGCATGCTGTACAGGTGAAAGGGTTGAGGCTTGCCGTCCGGACCGGGATCACCGAAGACCTCCATCGTCCTGTACTTCGGGGTCGCGGTGAAGGCGAAGAAGCTGATGTTCGGTTGCTTCCCCCGCTTGGCCATGGCCTTGAGGATCTCCTCCTCGTAATCGGGCAGGCCCTCCTCCTCGGCCTTCGCTTTCGCCTCCTCCTTTATGGCCGCCCCCGCGAGGACTCCCTTGAGCTCCGCGGCGGTCTCCCCTCCCTGGGAGCTGTGCGCCTCGTCGACGATGACGGCGTACCTGCGCATGGGGAGCTCACCGACCTTCTCCGTGACGAAGGGGAACTTCTGGAGGGTGGTGATGACAACGGGCACGCCGGACCCAAGGGCCTCCGCCAGCTGCGTGGAGTCCATATCGATCTTCTGTACGACACCCTGCTTGTGCTCGAACTGGTAGATGGTGTTCTGGAGCTGCTGGTCGAGCACCACGCGGTCCGTGACAACGATGACGGAATCAAAGACCCTTTCATCCTTGTCGTTGTGCAGGCTGGAGAGCCTGTGGGCCAGCCAGGCGATGGAGTTTGACTTCCCGCTTCCGGCGGAATGCTGGATGAGGTAGTTCTTCCCCACGCCCTGGCCGCGGGCATCGTGTACCAGGGCCCGGACACAGTCAAGCTGGTGGTACCGGGGGAAGATCATCGTCTCGACCCTGACCTTCCTGTCCCCGAGCTTCTTCTCCTCCACCTGGAGGTGAATGAACCGCGCCAGAATATCGAGGAAGCTGTGCCTCTCGAGAACTTCTTCCCAGAGGTAGGCCGTTTTGTAGTTCCCGGGGTTCTCGGGATTGCCGGCGCCGCCGTTTGAGCCCTTGTTGAAGGGGAGGAAGCGTGTGTTCTTGCCGGAGAGGCGCGTCGTCATGTAAACCTCGTCCGTATCGACCGCGAAATGGACGAGAGCGCGCTTCTTGAACTGGAAGATGAGGTCAGCCGGGTCACGGTCTGTCTTGTACTGTGTGACCGCGTTGCGCCAGGTCTGTCCCGTCATCTGGTTCTTGAGCTCCGCCGTCGCGACGGGGATCCCGTTGAGCGACAGGGTCACGTCCAGGGTATTGCCGTGCTTTGGCGAGTACCGGAGCTGGCGGGTGATCGCAAGGCGGTTGGCCTGGTAGAGCTTCAGGGTATCGGGGTTCATGCCGCTTGCAGGTGCGAAATAGGCCATGCGGAAGGTCTTCCCGAAGCATTTGAACCCGTGCCGCAGGACGGAAAGGCATCCTTCGTGCTCGGAGTTGAGGGCCCGGCAGAGATCATCAAGAAGGGTCGCCTCGGCCTTGTCCTTCTGGATGGCGGAGAGGTATTCCCATTCCTTGGGCTGGGTCTCCTGAATGAAAGAGATCACGTCCTGGGGGAAAAGGCCTCTCTCCTGATCGAAGGCATCGGGGTTGCCCTTTTCGTAGCCGGCCGAGGTGATGAGGTGGTGCTCGATAGCGGCTTCGAAGGCAATTTCCTTGTGGTCTACTGGCATCAGGCAACCTCCTCGCGGATGTCGATCTTGCCGGTAACGGCGGCTGATATGAGGGCGGTGCGGTATTCGCGGAGGAGGTCGATGGACTGGGTGATCTTGGCGATGAGTTCGTCGATGCGTGAGGTTTCCTGGTCGAGGAAAGCGGCAATTGCTCTTTGCTCATCGATAGGGGGAAGCCCGAACTGTATCCAGCCAACGGTATCAGTATTTAAGTTCAATTGCGTTCCCCATTTGCCCAATCCCTGATACGGTTGTCCACTTGCGAAAATATAATATAAAAAATTCGCATCTTCTTTATACTGCGGAAAATATACGAAACCGTCGTGAATACAACATTTTATCTTTGCAATAATCGGTTTGCCCACAGTTCCGGCAATACTAATGAACAAACTGCCAGGACTCAGAGGAACGCTTAGACTCTTTCCAAGGTCAGAAAGCCTTTGTGTAGTAGTCTCAAGATAGCGACTACTTGCCGTGACATCTGCTATCCTTACCCAAGAATATTCTCCGTCTTCGTCAAAATACTTGGGATCATCAATTGGTCGAGGGGATGCACCACGCTTGACAATGCTTAAACGTTTAATCGCCAGTTGTTTCCAATGCTCCGGAATCACCCCCAGCCACTCCACGCCGGAGTCCTTCATCTTCACGTCCGGGTCAAGCCCCTTAGTGACGACGTGGCTGATGAGGGCGGAGCGCTTTTCCTGGAGGAGCTCGATCTGGCGTTGCTTCTTGGTGATGAGTTCGTCGATGCGGGATGTCTCGCGGTC
>JAAYAK010000091.1 GCA_012719415.1 Syntrophorhabdus sp. | reverse complement strand
TCAGGTTTCAGGTTTCAGGCAAAAGATAAAGGACGGCATTCATCTGTTCCGGTTCCTTCCCGAAACCGGAACTGTCTCCAGGGTCTTTAACCTGAGACTTGAGACCTGAGACTTGAGACCGTTTCTAATCCCTATTGACTCTTTCCCTCCCCTGTCTTATTTTTTGTGCGAAAAAACAATCGAATTCGAGGTGATCGGGTTATGACAAGCGAACGGATGGAATTCAAGACCGAGGTCAAACAGCTTCTCGACCTCATGATCCACTCTCTCTACTCTCACAAGGAGGTCTTCCTCAGGGAACTGATATCCAACGCCTCTGACGCCATCGACAGGGCCCGCTATGACTCGCTGACGAACAGCGATATCCTGGAGGAAGGCAGCGGGTGGAAGATAAAGCTCGCCGTCGACAGGGACGCCGGAACGCTCACGGTGAGCGACAACGGCATCGGCATGACCCGGGAGGAGACCATTGAATCCCTGGGCACCATCGCCCGCTCGGGTACGAAGGAATTCCTGGAGGCCTTGAAAAGCCAGGAGGTGAAGGACAATCCCGAGCTCATCGGCCAGTTCGGCGTGGGCTTCTATTCCTCCTTCATGGTTGCCGACAGGATAACCGTGGTTTCCCGCCGCGCCGGTTTGAAGGGAACAAAGGGCGTGAAGTGGGAATCCGCCGGTGACGGGACCTTCACCGTTGACGAGGTCGAAAAGGCCTCGCGCGGCACCGACGTCATCCTTCACCTGCGTGAGGACGAAAAGGCCTATCTCAGCGAATGGGAGATCAGGAGCGTCGTCAAGAAATACTCCGATTTCATCGAACACCCCGTCGTCATGGATGTGGAAAAGGAAGTGGACAGTGAACTGAAGAAGGGCGAAAAGGTCACGGTCCGCGAAGAGGAGACGCTCAATTCCATGAAGGCCCTCTGGCTCAAGGATAGGTCGGAGGTGAGCGCCGAGGAGTACGACGATTTCTACAAGCACGTCTCCCACGACTTCCATCCCCCCGAGAAGGTCATTCACTACAGGGCGGAAGGGACGTCGGAATTCGCCGCCCTCATGTTCGTGCCCTCCGTCGCCCCCGTGAACATGCTGTATCGCGATTTCAAGTACGGACCCATGCTCTACGTGAAAAGGGTCCGGATCATGGACCATTGCGAAGACCTCATACCCCAGTACCTGCGTTTCGTGCGCGGTGTCGTCGATTCATCGGACCTGCCCCTCAACGTCTCCCGGGAGATCCTTCAGAACAACCGGCAGGTCGAGATCATAAAGAACTCCCTGACGAAAAAGATCCTCGACACCTTCGAGGAAATGAAGGAGAGCAGCTACGACGATTACCTGAAGGTCTACGGTCAATTCGGGCGCGTCCTGAAAGAGGGGGTCCACTTCGACTTCTCACGGAGGGAGGCCATCGCCGATCTCCTCCTCTTCGCCTCCACGCGATCTGAGGAGGGCAAGCTCCGGACCCTCAGGGAATACGTGGACGACATGAAGGAAGGGCAGGAGGAGATCTACTACATCGTCGGCTCATCCCTGTCGGATGCCGCCAACTCGCCCTACCTCGAAGCCTTCAAACAGAAAGGGTTCGAGGTCATCTACATGACCGACGACATCGACGACTTCATCTTCAACGGCTTCGAATACAAGGGAAAGAAGATGCACTCCATCACGAGGGGCGACATCTCCCTCGACAAGGACAAGACGGTCCAGATGGAAGAAACGAAGAAGAGGTACGCAAGGCTCATCGATCTCATCAAGGAAACCCTCTCCGAGGAGGTCAAGGACGTGAGGCTCTCGGGAAGGCTTACCGACACGGTGTGCTGTCTTGTCGCCGATGAGGGCGACCTCGATCCGGCCATGGAACGTCTTCTCAAGGCCATGGGCCAGGACCTGCCTCCCATGAAGAGGATACTGGAGCTCAACCCCTCCCACCCGCTCTTCTCCGCCATGAACACCATCTTCGAGAAAGGAGAGGCAGGCATGGAGCTGAAGGACTACATACGCCTGCTCTACGATCAGGCACTGGTGCTCGAGGGATCGAAACCGAAAGACCCGGCTGCCTTTTCAAGGGCGATAGCGAAACTGATGGTCGAGAGCGCGGAGAAGAAATGAAGATGGGTAATAGGTGATAGGTTATGGGTTATGGGAGGAACAAACGGTCAGTAGCCTATGACCCATGACC
>JAAYAK010000090.1 GCA_012719415.1 Syntrophorhabdus sp. | reverse complement strand
TCATGGTGTACGTCGCCTCCTGGGCCTCGAGCGTCGAGCGGGCAAGCTTGAGGTTCTCCCTGTCGGCGGCAAGGGTCAGATAGGCGTTTGCTACCTCGGCAACAAGGGCGATCTGGACGCTCCTTCGCGCGTGTTCCGTGGCGAAGTACTGTTCCAGCGCGCTGTCCCTGAGACTGCGGATGCGTCCGAAGAAGTCTATCTCCCAGGAGCTGATCCCCACGTTGGCATTGTATATCCGGACGTTCGCCGCCTCGCCCTTGTCGGAGATGTCGGCGGGGGTCCGGTACTCGTTGAGGCTTCCCGCCGCGTTGGGCAGGGGGAAGAGCACGGCGCTCTGGACCTGGTACGCGGCGCGCACCTTCTCAATGTTCAGTGCCGCTATCCTCAGGTCCCTGTTCCTGTCAAGGGCGACTTCGATGACCTTTTGGAGCTTCTCGTCGGTGTAGAATTCGCGCCAGTCGATATCGGCGGCGGGGACGCCGGCCTTGTCGGCGGCGGTTTCCTTGTAAGCCGGCCCTGTGGGCCACGAGGCAGGCACCGGCGCCTCGGGGCGCTTGTACGTCGGGGCCATTGTGCATGCCGTGAGGATCGCCGTCAGGACAGCCAGAAGGATCGTTTTGCGTATCATGTCACTGTCCCTCCGAAGGGGAGATGGGTTGAGGGTCATTATCGCCCGGTAAAGCCGCCTTCTTGTCCTTCTTGAAGAACTGGGACACGACGACGAAGAGAAGGGGTATGTAGAAAAGGTCGATGAACGTCGCCGACAGCATTCCTCCCGCGACGGCCGTTCCGATCGCCTTCATGGCACCGGCCCCCGCTCCCGTCGAAAGCGCCAGGGGCAGGACGCCGAAGAAGAAGGCGAGAGACGTCATGATAACGGGCCTCAGCCTCGTTCTCACCGCTCCCAGTGTGGCCTCGATGAGACCCTCACCGTGTGCCAGCCTCTCACGCGCGAACTGGATGATGAGGATGGCGTTCTTCGTCGTGAGGCCGAGGGTCGTGAGGAACCCGATCTGGAAGTAGACATCATTGTGCAGGCCGCGCGACCACGTGAAGAGGGTGGCACCGAAGATGCCGAGCGGTAGCATGAGCATGTTGGCGATGGGTATGGGCCAGCTTTCGTAGAGGGCGGCGACGCACAGGAAGATGACGACGACGGAAAAGGCGTAGAGCAGGGGAGCCTGGGAACTCGACATCCTTTCCTGGTAGGAAAGCCCCGTCCACTCGTATCCGATCCCGTTGGGGAGCTTTGCAACGGCCTCCTCCATTGCCTGCATCGCCTCGCCTGAGCTCACCCCCGGGGCTGGTTCTCCCCAGATATTCACGGAGGGGAAGCCATTGTAGCGCTCGAGCATGGGGGAACCCGACGCCCAGCGGCCCGTCGCGAATGCGGAGAAGGGGACCATCTTCCCCTTGTCGTTGCGTACGTACAACTTGTCTATATCCTTCGGCAGCATGCGATACGAAGCGTCAGCCTGAACGAAGACGCGCTTTACCCTGCCTCCCTGGATGAAGTTGTTGATGTAGGAACTGCCGAACGCCGTCGATATCGTATTGTGGATGGAGCTGATGGGCACACCGAGGGCCCCGGCCTTTTGCCAGTCCACATCGACGTGGTATTCGGGGATATCCTCCATGCCGTTGGGCCTCACCTTCACGACGCGCTTGTCCTTCGCCATTATCCCGAGAAGCTGGTTACGCGCTTCCATCAGCTTCTGGTGGCCGAGACCCCCCCTGTCGAGGAGCATGAAGTCGAAACCGCTGGCCATGCCGAGCTCGACTACGGGAGGCGGTGGAAAGGCAAAAACAAGGGCGCCGCGCACGGACGAGAATTCCCTGGTGGCGCGCTGGGCGACGGCATTGACCTTGAGGTGCGCGCTGCCTCGCTCGTTCCAGTCCCTCAGCTTGACAAAGACCATGCCGTTCGTTTGGGACCGTCCGGAGAAGCCTATGCCCGAGATGGTCATCGTCGATTCAACGGCCTCCTTCTCCTTGTCCTGGAAGTAACGTTCCAGCTTGGTGACGATCTCCTTTGTCTGCTCCAGCGTCGATCCCGTGGGCATTATCACCTGGGCCAGCATGATCCCCTGGTCCTCCTCGGGGATATAGGACGTCGGCATGTGCCACAGGATAAGCCCCGCTATGCCGGCGATGACGAAATAGGCGACAAAATAACGCTTTCTTCTCGAGAAGGAGCGCCCAACTATCCCCACGTACCTGTCCCTCAATCTGAAGAAACGCCGGTCGAACCAGGCAAAGAATGGTCTCAGGATACGCCACGCGTTCTCGGCCGGCTCATGGCCCTTCGGCACGGGTTTCAGGAAGGTGGCGCAAAGGACGGGTGTCAGTATGAGGGCGACGACGACAGAGAGAAGCATGGACGCGATGATGGTCACCGAGAACTGGCGGTAGATGACACCCGTGGAACCTCCGAAGAAGGCCATGGGGCCGAAGACCGCGGAAAGAACGAGCCCGATCCCGATAAGGGCGCTCGTTATCTGCGTCATGGACTTCGCGGTGGCTTCCTTGGGGGGTAGTCCCTCCTCGCTCATGATGCGCTCCACATTCTCGACGACAACGATGGCGTCATCGACGAGGAGCCCGATGGAGAGGACCATGGCGAACATCGTGAGCATGTTGATGGAAAACCCGAAGAATTCGAGCACAGCGAAGGTGCCGAGGATGACGACAGGCACCGCGATGGTCGGGATGATGGTGGCCCGGATACTGCCCATGAAGAGCCACATGACGAGGAAGACGAGGAGGATCGCCTCGAGGAGGGTCTCCACGACCTCACCGATGGCCACCTTCACGAAAGGAGTGGTATCGTAAGGATAGACCACCTTCATTCCCCGGGGAAAGAACCGGCTCATCTCCGTGAGTTTCGCCTTTATCGCGTCCGCCGTATCGAGGGCGTTGGCACCCGAGGCCATGCGTATCCCAATGCCCGCGGACGGACTGCCGTTGTAGAACGCCTCTATGTCGTACGCATCGGTGCCCAGTTCCACGCGGCCTATGTCCCTGACCCGGACCGTGGAGCCGTCGGGGTTGACGCGGATGGGGATGGAGCCGAACTCCTCAGGCGTCTTCAACATGCTCTGAACGACAATGGATGTGTTGAGGCGCTGGCCCTTGACCGCCGGTGCCCCGCCGAACTGACCTGCCGAGACCTCCACGTTATACGTTTTCAGCGCCGCGGTCACATCCGTCATGGAAAGGCTGAAATCCGTGAGGCGGTCGGGATTGAGCCAGATGCGCATGGCGTACTGGGACCCGAAGTTCTCCACTTCGCCGACTCCGGGGATGCGCGCGAGGACCTTTTCGAGGTTCGATTGCGCGTAGTCCCTCAGGTCATCACCGTCCATGCTGCCATCCTCCGATATGAGGTTGACGATCATGAGCCAGTTCCTCGTGGCTTTGCCGACGGTGACACCCTGGCGCTGAACCGCCTCTGGCAGGCTCGTCATGGCCAGCTGGAGCTTGTTCTGCACCTTTGACCAGGCGAGGTCGGCGTCTGTACCCGGCGCGAAGGTGAGGGTAATGCGGGAACCGCCCGCCGAATCACTCGTGGAGGAAAGGTAGAGCATGTTGTCGAGGCCCGTCAGCTTTTGCTCGATGATCTGGGTGACGCTGTTCTCCACGGTCTCCGCCGAGGCCCCCGGGTAGCTGCTCGCTATGTAGATCGAGGGAGGGGCGATGGGCGGATACTGGGATATGGGCAGATTGTAGATCGCGAGGGCGCCGACGAGCATGATCACGATGGCTATGACCCAGGCGAAGACAGGGCGGTCGAGGAAGAATCTTGATAACATGAGATCCTCCCTATTTCGCCTTTGGAGCTGGCGGCGCCGATTTCTCGTCGCCCGTGGCCGGCGGCGCCTTCTCGTCCTTGCCGGCGGTCTTGAAGGGGACCGCCTTTACGGGGACACCGGGGCGGACCTTCTGGAGTCCCTCCACGATCATGCGGTCGCCGCTCTTGAGTCCCGATGAAACGAGCCACCTGTCGCCGATGGCGCGCTCGGTGGTGATCATACGCATCTCGACCGTGTTCTTGGCGTCCACGAGAAGAACGTAGGCATTCCCCTTGGGATCGCGGGAGACACCCTGCTGGGGCGCGAGAATGGCCTCCTCCGCCACACCCTCCTGGACGAGGGCGCGCGCGTACATGCCGGGCAGGAGGGTGCCCTTGGGATTCGGGAAGACCATGCGCAGGATGAAGGAGCCCGTGCTGGGGTCGACGGTGACGTCAGAGAACTTGAGGATCCCCTCGTTGGGGTAGGGCGTGCCGTCTTCGAGGACAAGTTTGACCTTTGTCTGACCGGGACCTTTGGAACTCACCTTGCCGGAGGCCACAGCGCGCTGCAGCCCGAGGAGGTTCGCGCTCGACTGTGTCGCGTCCACGTACACGGGATCGAGCTGCTGGATGGTCGTGAACGCTGCCGGCTGGTTGGCCGTGGCAAGGGCGCCGACGGTGACGCTGGACTTTCCGATCCGTCCCGAGATGGGGGCGGCGACACGGGTATAGCCGAGGTTGATCCGTGCCGTCTCGACGGCCGCCTTCCAGTACTTCACGTCCGCCTCGGCCTGGAGGTGGGCGCCGGTGACGTCGTCGAATTCCTGCTGGCTCACCGCCTTGATGGCGACGAGTTCCTTGTATCTCTGTGCCTTCGCGCGGATGGGCGGCAGGTTGGCCTCGGCCCGGGCGAGCGAGGCGCTCGCGTTGTCGAAGGCTGCCTGGTAGGGCGCGGGATCGATCTCGTAGAGGGCCTGTCCCGCCTTGACATCGCCGCCCTCCGTGAAGAGGCGTTTCTTAATGATGCCCGTCACCTGGGGACGCACCTCGGCGATGAGGAAGGCCGAGATCCTTCCCGGCAATTCAGTGACGATGGGCACCTTTTCAGGCGCGAGGGTGACCACCGCGACCTCCGGAGCACCCGGTCCATCCCCCTTCTTGTTGCCACATCCCGCCGCCGTCATGGTCATGACCACGAGAATGGCAACGACGACTATGAGCCATCTCCTGCTAATACCGCGCATTGAGCACTCCTTTGAAAGTGAGAATCCCGTCATCTCTTTTCCTGTCATGGTTTCCGGCCCCGCTTTCCGTCCGGGACCTGTTCGTCGGCCAGTTTTAGCAACTCATCGACGATCTTCTTCCGTTGCTCCTCGGTGAAAGGTGATATGGACAGCATCTCCTGCAGCCAGAGACCGTCGGCGGCAAGGGCAATGATGGCCGCCTTCTCGAACGGCATGCCTCCCAGCGCCAATCGCGCGTAGGTCTCGGAGACAACCTTGCGCACGGGCTCGTTGAGACGGGGATCGTGGGCCACGGCCGCAGAAAGCGATGCCCCCAGGTTGTCTCGGTCCCGCTCCCGGTACAGGATGGACAGGATAAATCCCTTGAGTTCCCTGGATGGACCCTCGGGGATCTCGCCGAGTATCTTCTTCAGTATCTTCTGATGCATGTCTATCTGGCGCTTGACCATCGCCACAAGGAGGGATACCTTGTTCGGAAAATGATGAAGGAGACCGCCCTTGCTGACACCGGCCTTGGCCGCTACGGCATCGAGCGTCATATGGGACGCCCCGGCCTCCAGAACGACAGTCTCTGCGGCATCTATAATGGTATCATACGAACTCGCCCGCGGACTCACAC
>JAAYAK010000089.1 GCA_012719415.1 Syntrophorhabdus sp. | reverse complement strand
GACGAGGATGGGCTTCATGAGCTCCGATGGTTGAATGCTGAAGCCGAAGAGGCTTATCCATCTCTTTGCGCCGCCTGCCGCGAGCCCGATGATAAGGACGAGGATGACAAGGAGGAGTCCTCCGAGATATATCCAGCGGGAATGACTGGCTATGATGCGGTAGTCGTAGTACATGATGACGGCGATGAGGACGAGGCCCACGGCGAAGGCTATGAGCTGCTTGATGATGAAATTGTAGGATCCGCTCGAGAAGGAACTGGTGGCGCTCACGAGATTCAGAAGGCCGATGCCGAATATCAGAAGGCCGTTGATGATAAGGTACCAGTCGAGGTGGTAGTATCTCCGTTTATCTATTCTCATGTGCCCTTGCTTCCTTTATGACCGGTTTGACCTTGAAGAGGGTCTCCGTTATGCCCTTGGCTATCGGCGCGGCAGCCGACGAACCGTGGAGCCCGTGCTCCACGAGGATCGCCATGGCAATAGAGGCGTCCTCGGCTGGCGCGTATGCGATGAACCAGGCGTGATCGCCGAGCCTCACTTTGTCCGAACCCGCCTGGGCCGTGCCCGTCTTGCCGCACATGAGCACGTTCTGCACGCGCGATGCCCCGGCGGTGCCGCCCGGTTCGTTGACAACCCCACGCATCCCGTCCCTGACGATCTTCAACACCCCGGGTTTGAATTTCACATCGGCGTTCACGACGGGTTCGAAGGTCCTGACCGTCTTGCCCTCCGTCGATACGATGCGGTTGACGATCTGGGGCTTGAAGTTCTTGCCGTCGTTCGCAACGAAAGACGACAGCTGCGCGAGCTGGACCGGCGTAAGCCAGACGGCGCCCTGGCCGATGGCCACGGAGACCGTTTCGCCTTCATACCAGGGCTGGTTATACCGTTTCCGCTTCCATTCCGTTGATGGGAGAAGACCCTTCTGTTCGTTGGGGAGGTCTATCCCGGTCACCCGGCCGAGACCGACGATGGTGCCGAACTCGTGGATGCGGTCCACGCCCAGCCTGAGGCCGACATTGTAAAAGAAGACGTCGCAGGATTCCACGATGGCGCGATGGACTGACACCGAGCCGTGACCGCCTTTTTTCCAGCACTTGAAGACGCGGTTTCCGTAAGCGAATCCTCCACCGCAGGTGAATGTTGTGCGCTCGTTAATGATGCCCAGTTCGAGCGCCCGCATCGCCGTGAGTATCTTGAAGGTCGACCCTGGCGGGTACCCGCCCTGGATGGCCCTGTTCTGCAGGGGGTGCGCCTTGTCGAGGGCGATCTTCTGCCAGTCCTGCTTGGATATGCCCGAGGCGAAAAGGTTGGGGTCGAAGCCAGGCCGGCTGGCAACGACGAGGGCGCCGCCCGTCTTCGGGTTCAAGGCCACCGCGGCACCCTTCCTTGTCTCCAGGGCCTTGTCGGCAGCAAGCTGGAGCTCAAGGTCAAGGTTCAGGTGAAGGCTGTGCCCCGGAATGGGGTCGACGACGTCGAGGGTTCGCACCTCACGCCCGATGGCGTCCACCTCGACGCGTTTTTCCCCGTCGACCCCCCTGAGGTCGTTCTCGTAAGACCTTTCGAGGCCGTATTTCCCTATATAATCGCCCGGGGAATAGTCCTTGTACTTTTTCTTGTCCTTGAGCTCTTCGTCGCTTATTTCCGACACGTACCCGATGACGTGCGCGAACGCCGCCGCGTAAGGATAATTGCGCTTCGGCTCTATCTGTATCGAAACGCCCGGTATGTATACGCGGTGCGCCTCGACGCGGGCAACCTCATCCATGGGGATGTCGGACTTGATCTTGATGGGAAAGGAAGGCGGCATTCCGCTGGCCGCCTTCATCTTCTCTATTATCTCCTCGCGGTCGCAGGCGAGAAGACGGGCAAGCCCGTCGACGGTCTGGCTGAAATCCCTGATATCCTCCGGTGTCAGGTAGATGTTGAAGGAGGGACGCGTGTCGGCAAGGACCTTGCCGGTCCTGTCGTAGATGATGCCCCGCGGCGCGACGATCTTCTTCACCCTGATGCGGTTCTGCTCAGAGAGCTTGCGCATCTCGGAGCCGCGCATGATCTGCAGGTCCCACAGCCGGATGAGGAGGACCGTCATGGTTATGACGAGAACAAGGGTGCACCATTTGTACTTGTTCGAAAGGTTCTCGTCCTTCATCAACTCCTCTCCAGGAAGGTTTCATTGAGCTGTTCGATGAGGGAGAAGAGCAGTATGGACACGAAGCCGGTGACTATGGCGTTGGGGATGGTGTAGAAGAGTATGTTGAGCGCGCCATGGGCCTCACCACGGGCGAAGAAGGTGAGGGCCAGAAAAAGAAGGGATTGAACGACCACGGACGCGCTCGACAGGTAAGCGAAGCTGTACTTGGACTCGACGAAGAATTTCCTGCGCAACACCACGGCTATGAGATAGATGAAGATGGTGGTGAACAGGAGCGAACCGCCGGGAGCCGCGGAAAGGCTTTCTTCGGCGAGGCCGATGCACACCGCGGCGACGAGTCCCGACCTTGCTCCCAGGAAAAAGGTGGCATAGAGAACGATGGGCAGTCCCAGTTCCGGTTTCAGGACATCAAGAGAGACATGGGGTGAGATCACGGTCTCTATGAGGAGAAGCACGATGCCGAGGATTATGTAGACAAGGGTCTTCATTTCTTGATGAGCAGGACTTCTTCAAGTTGTCTGAAGTTGTTGTACGGCATGACGTCGATATCCGCGAAGATCCCGGCCTTGTTCCTGTTGGCCGTTATGACGATCCCCGCGGGGATTCCCTTGGGGTATATGCCGTCCTTGCCGGATGTGACGAGCTTGTCGCCTATCTCGATGTCATCGTTCTTGATGACGTATTTCAGCTTGACCGTGTTCTGCCCGGTGCCCTCGAGAAGTCCCCGGGTGTTCTTTCCCTCGACGTTGACGTCTATAGAAGAGTTCGTGTCATTGAGCACCATGACCTTCGCATGCCAGAGGTCCACCTCGACGACCTGCCCGACTATCCCCTTCGGCGTCACCACGGGCATCTTTTCCCTGACATTCTGCTTGCGACCCTTGTCGATGATTATGCAACGGAACCAGTTCTTCAGGTCTTCCCCGATGACTCCGGCCGCTATCATCGTGTTCGGTCTTTTCTGGGTGAAGTCGAGAAGCTTCCTGAGTCGGGCGTTCTCCCGTTCCGTCTCGAGGAGCTTTTGATTCTCGATGTAGAGCTTCTCGTACTTTTCACGCAGCTCCTCGTTCTCCTTCTTTGCCCCGACGAGGTTGAAGTAGGAATCGAAGAACCCCCCCACGGAACTGACGGGCTTGCTCGCGACACTGAGTACCGGCCCGAAGACGCTGCCGAGGCCGCTTTTCACCCTGGAATAGGACTTTGCCACGAAGGGAGCGTTCGTAAAAGAGAGGAATGATATGACAAGAACGAGAATGGCTATGATTATAGCTATCGAGTTTCTCAAGTCGCCACTATCTTAGAAATAGGTTGCTATCTCTTTCAGGAGACTCACCTCGTCAAGAGCCTTTCCCGCGCCTTCCACAACGGCCGTCAGGGGATTCTCGGCAATGATGACGGGAAGACGGGTGACCTCCTTGATGAGGGTGTCCAGGTTCTTGAGCATTGCCCCTCCGCCGCTTATGACGATACCCTTGTCGACGATGTCCGACGCGAGTTCGGGCGGCGTCCTTTCAAGGGCTATCCTGACGGCCTCGACGATGGCGTTCACCGGTTCGTTGATGGCCTCCCGAATCTCCTTGGACGAGATCTCAAGCGTCTTCGGGATGCCGCCCACGAGGTCCCTTCCCTTGATCTCCATGGTCATCTCTTCTTCTTCCGAGCTCGGATAGGCCGACCCGATGCTGATCTTGATCAGCTCCGCGGTTCTCTCGCCGATGAGGAGGTTGTACTTGCGCTTGACGTACTGGATGACGGCCTCGTCGATCTTGTCGCCCGCGACGCGCACCGAGTTGCAGTACACAATGCCGGCGAGGCTTATGACGGCCACCTCTGTCGTGCCCCCGCCGATGTCGACGATCATGTTGCCGCTCGGCTCCGTGATGGGCAGTCCAACGCCTATCGCGGCGGCCATCGGTTCCTCTATGAGGTAGACCTCGCGTGCACCGGCGGACTCCGCTGATTCCTTCACGGCCCTCTTTTCAACGGGGGTGATGCCCGATGGCACGGAGATGACGATGCGGGGCCTGGCGTAGGATTTCTTGTTGTGTATCTTCTGGATGAAGTACTTGAGCATTGCCTCGGTGATCTCGAAATCGGCGATGACGCCGTCCTTGAGCGGCCGGATGGCGACGATGTTTCCCGGGGTCTTGCCGAGCATCTTCTTTGCCTCTTCGCCCACGGCTATGACCTTTTTCGTCCCCCGGGAATCCTTGTGAACGGCCACCACGGAGGGCTCATTGGAGACGATCCCCCGGCTTTTCACGTAGACGAGCGTGTTTGCCGTCCCCAGGTCTATTGCCAGGTCTTTTGATATAAATCCAAAGAGTGATTCGAACATCGACTCTCCCCTCAACCGCGAATTTTAAAAGTTATTGAAAAAACAGCCTTAATATACTATTTTAAAGTTTCAAAATCAATATTCTTTAGAGGTAATAGGACGAATGCTCAAGTTCATGAGAAAATATGCTAGAAGCTACCTTATCAAGATCATCTTTGCCGTGATCATCATCGTCTTCGTCTTCTATTTCGGGGCAGGGTCAATCAGGGAGAGGGAGACGGTGATCGCCGAGGTCGGTGGTTTCGACGTCAGGGACGCGGAGTACCGGGAGTCGTACAAGAACGAGTTCGAGATATTCCGGCAGCTCTATCGCGACAAGATGGACGACAAACTCCTTGCCGACCTGAAAGAAAAGGTCCTCAGTGACATCATCAACAAGTATATCCTTCTCGCCGAGGCCAGGAAGCTTGGTATCTCGGTGAGCGACCAGGAATTCGCCGACCTCATGGGGAGCGTCGAGGCCTTTCGCAAGGACGGGAAATTCGACAAGGAGAGGTATCTTGCCGTATTGAAGCAGAACAGGACCGACGCGGAGCAGTTCGAGACGTCCCAGAGGACGATGCTGCTTCTGCGCAAAATGGTCAGCATCATCAGGGACACGGGGGCTCCCGTCTCCGATGCCGACATCTGGGCCGGGTACGTGAGGGAGAAGGGAAAAGTGGACCTCGCGTACTCGCGCTTCGACCCTGCGGCGTACAAGGACAAGGTCTCGGTCACGGACAAGGAATTGAATGATCTGTATGAGAAAGAAAAGGACCGCTTTCGCGGTGAGAACACCTTTCGCCTGAAATACATTGTAATTGACGGCGCGGGCAACCTTAAGGACGATCAGGCTTACATGGACCTCCTCAAGGCAAAGGACATCGACGCCTATGGCAAGCAGAAGGGCCTTGCCGTATCGGACACGGGAGATGCGCGCCAGAGCGAGATTTTCAAGAGGTTCAAGGCCCTGAAGATCGAGACGTGGCTCAAGGACCTGAGGAAGGGTGACATTTCCCTTCCCGCGCGCGATGACGGGAAGTCGTACATCTTCCAGCTTGTTGAGCGCGAGGATGGAAAGCCCATGGAGAAGAGCGTGGCCCTGGCGACCCTCAAGGCCAGGATAGCGAACGGGAAGGCGAAGGAAATGGCCCGTCTTGCGGCAGAGGACGCTCTCAAGACCAGATCCGCGGCGGCAAGGACCACGACGGGTTTCATCTCGCGGACGGCCACGTCGATCCCGAAGCTGGGAGAGGTCCCAAGGGACGCCATGGATCTCCTCGGGCTCACGAAGGAAAACCCTGTCTACACCAAGCCTGTCGAGATAAACGGAGATTACTACATATTCTCCTTTGCCGGCGAGCAGGATCCGGACAGGAAGGAATGGGAGAAGAACAAGGAAGGTTTTTCCCGGTACTACGCGGCAAGGCAGAGGGAACAGTTCCTGAGGTCCTTCATCGAGGAATCGAAACAGACCATGCTCAAAGACGGGAAGATCAAGATACTCAAGCCCGCGAAGGAACTCTGACAGAAGCCCCGCCCATGGTGATCCTCGGCATCGATACCTCCTGTGACGACACGTCGGTGGCGGTCATGGAAGAGGGCCGGAAGATCCGGTCCCACATCGTCTCCAGTCAGGCGGACCTGCACAAACGCTTCGGCGGGATCGTTCCCGAGATAGCATCCCGCAAGCACGTTGAACAGATAGGCGCGATATACGAAGAGGTCCTTGCCCGGGCAGGCGCCTCGGCGCGGGATATAGACCTCGTCGGTGTCACCGCCGGGCCGGGGCTCATCGGAAGCGTCCTCGTCGGTCTCTGTTTCGCCAAGGGATTCTGTCTCGCCCTCGGAAGGCCCCTTATCGGGGTGAATCACATAGAGGCCCATGCCATGAGCATCTTCCTTGAGCGCGAGGTGGATTTCCCTTTCGTCGCCCTTGTCGTCTCCGGGGGACACACGATCATTCTCCTCATGGAGGCGCCCTGCCGCTTCAGGGTGCTCGGCTCCACCCGCGACGACGCGGCCGGGGAGGCCTTCGACAAGATCGCGAAGTTCCTCGGCATCGGCTATCCCGGCGGGAGGATAATAGAGGAAATGGCCAGAAGCGGCACGAGGGATTACGTTGCCTTTCCCCGCCCCATGATGGACGGCAACACCTGCGATTTCAGTTTCAGCGGGCTTAAAACGGCTTTCCTCACCTACGCGAAGAAGCATACGATAGACGATTCCACCATCAACCACGTTCTGGCCTCCTTCCAGGAAGCCATATGCGATGTCCTGGTGTCGAAGACCATAAGGGCAGCGAGGCTTGCCAGGATAGAACGGATCGTTGTCGGGGGTGGCGTCGCTGCCAACGGCAGGCTCCGCGAGGTCTTCTTCGAGCGTTCGCGGCAGGAGGGCATCGAGGTCATGATCTCGTCTCCCGAGTTCTGCACCGACAACGGGGCCATGGTGGCATCGCTGGCTTCCTTCCATGCCGACGCGGGGATGTACTCCGGTCTTGATATCAAGGGGTATTCCCGGATGGCGATGAAATGATGCGGCGGTCATGCTGAAAAGGCGCTTCTCGCAGAACCTCATAAAGGACGGCAACATCCTGCGCAAGATGGTGTCTCTCGCCGGGATCACCGCCGAAGACAGGGTGGTGGAGATAGGGGCCGGACAGGGTGACCTGACGCGGGCCATCGCCTCGTCGGCAGCGGGCGTGGTCGCCGTCGAACTGGACCGCGAGATGATGCCCCACCTTGAGGCGGTATGTCTCGCTTTTCCCAATGTCGAGATCCTCCCCGGCGACATACTGGGTGTAGACATAACCAGTCTCGCACGGGGCCGGACCGTCAAGGTGATGGGGAACATCCCCTACGGGATCACGGGACCCATCATTTTCAAGCTCATCGGTGAAAGGCGGTCCATTGAGGGTGCCTATCTCACCGTGCAGAAGGAGATCGGCGAGCGCATGACCGCGAACCCCGGCACCAGGGCGTACGGTTCGCTCTCGGTGGCCTCGCAGCTCGTCGCGGATGTGAAGGTCCTCATGCATATCAGGGCTCACGTCTTCATCCCACCGCCGAAGGTGGACAGCATATACCTTGCCATGCGTTTCCGGGGTGACGCGTACGACGTCGACGATACCCTCCTTTCTTTCATCCGCCAGGCCTTCAGCCACAAGCGTAAATTCATGCGCCGCGCCCTTCTTGAGGTCTTTACCGACGCCGAAGTGGAAACCCTCTACGAGGAAATGGATTTCCCCCGCTCCGTACGGGCCGAAACCCTGGAGCCCCGGACCTTCCGCAGGATGTACGAAGTCTTGAAGAAAACGAGAGAATAAGAAACCGTTTCAGGTCTCAGGTTCCAGGTTAGACACCTCAAACATGCGACGGGCGACGTGTGGGTGTTTCTTTTGATCTTCAACTTGAAACTTGAAACGTGGAACCCGAAACGGTTTTCTCCCCTTACGGTCTCGGATGAAGGCCCGCGCCTTTCACGATGTCGGGGACTATCTCTTCCCATTCTATGGCCATGATGTGGATCCCGGCCACGCCTTCGATGGCCCGCACTCTCTCGATGGTCTCGAGGCAGATCGCCACGCCTTCCTCGCGGTGGCGTTCCTTCGGCACCGATGCCATGCGCTCCACCAGGTCGTCGGGGACATCCATCCCGGGAACGGAATTTTTCATGTACCGGGCCATGCCGGGCGATTTCATAGGAGTGATGCCGGCGAGGATGGAGGCCTTCTCGTGAAGGCCGAGGTCACGGACCATCTCCATCCAGCGGGCAAACTTCTCCACGTTGAAGACGCACTGTGTCTGGATAAAACGGGCACCGGCGGCGATCTTTTTTGCCAGCCTCAAGGCACGTATTTCAAAGGGGTCGGCGAAGGGGTTCTCGACGCAGCCGATGAAGATATCCGGTTTCACCGTGATCTCGGCGCCGCTTGAGAGCCTGCCTTCATCGCGCATGGCGCACGCCATGTCGACGAACTGGATGGAGTCTATGTCGTAGACGTTCTTCGCGCCCGGGTGGTCGCCGAACGACTGGTGGTCGCCGGAAAGGCACAGTATGTTCCTGATGCCAAGCGCGGCGGCCCCGAGGATGTCGCTCTGAAGCGCTATGCGGTTGCGGTCGCGGACGGTCATCTGGAGCACGGGGTCGAACCCCATCTCTTTCAGTATGAGGCAAGCCGCCATGCTCGACATGCGGACGACGGCCGTCTGGTTGTCGGTGACATTCACGGCGTCGACGAAACCCTTGAGATACCCGCCCTTTTTGCGGATGGCTTCCGGGTCCGCCCCGCGCGGCGGGCCGCATTCCGCCGTGACGGCGAAACCACCGGAGGTGAGCACTCTTTCCAGGTTGCCCGGGGCCGTCATATCCTCATATCCTCCCGCGTCCTCTTTCTCGGCCCTCCGTCGCGCGATGTGGACCAATCCCTCGGTTTGGCGATCTCGCCATACCTCGAGAGCTCTCCCGAGGCCTTGAGCCTGTCAATGATAAGCTGCCAGGCACAGGGGGTGCCGTCGCGAAGCTCACATTCACCGTTCCGCGACCCTCCGCAGGGGCCGTTCATGATGCTTTTCGCGCACCTCGTGACGGGGCATATGCCGCATGTCCTGTCGAGAACGCAGTCTCCGCATCCCTGGCACCGCTCCGCCCACACCCCGTGTTCCTCGGTGACGCCCATGAATCGGGTGTTGAGGCCGGGCAGGACCCGAAGCCCCTGGCAGGTTTCGGCGACAACCTGGACACCGCAGCCGCAGGCGAGGGAGAGGACCGCGTCGTATCCCTCCAGCATCTCCGCAAGGGGATTGACGTACTCGGGGTCGCACTGGCGCTCGAGCGTCTTTTCATCGACCTCGACGGAGCGGCCCTCGGCCTTCCTCTTCATGCGGATCTGCGAGGCGAGAAGGGCGACCTCTTTCGCGCCCCCGGCCGCGCACACGGTGACACACTCATTGCACCCGACGAGAAGGATCTTCCCGCAGGACTCTATCATCCCCATGATCTCATCAAAGGGTTTCCGGTCAGCAACGATCAT
>JAAYAK010000088.1 GCA_012719415.1 Syntrophorhabdus sp. | reverse complement strand
TGATGCCGGCTGGTGATGTCTCCGCCGAGGAGACGGCCATTGCCTTTCCCGTCGAGGGGAAGAGGGCGATGGTCGTGACGGGGCAGGAGCTGGCGACGAAGGAGGCGCTCGGCGTCCTCAGGAAGGGTGGGAATGCCGTAGACGCGGCCGTGACCGCCGCCTTCGTCATGGCCGTGACCCTGCCGAGGGCGGGCAATATCGGTGGAGGCGGGTTCATGCTCATCCACAACGCCGCGACGAAAGAGGTCATCGCCCTTGATTTCTGGCAGAAGGCCCCCGCGGCTGCATCGCGCGCCATGTTCGTCAGGGACGGGAAGGCGGACGCGAAGCTGAGCCGCGAAAGCTACATCGCGGTGGCGGTGCCGGGAACGGTGGCGGGCCTTGCCTTTGCCCTTCGCACGTACGGGACCATGTCCCTCGGGAAGGCCATGGGTCCGGCCATCAGGTATGCTGAGAAAGGGTTCGTGATGAGCGCCGGCCTTTCCTCCGACATCAGGTCCTACGAGAGGCTGCTCAAGGCCCGGCCCGGATCGGCGGGGATATTCTTCAAACCGTCGGGCGGATACTACGAAGCGGGCGATCTCTTTGTCCAGAAGGACCTTGCCCGGACCTTGAAGGCCATCGCGAAGGGAGGCCCCGACGTCTTCTACAGGGGGGACATCGCGGCGAGGATAGCGAGGCAGATGAAGGAGAATTCCGGTCTCGTAATGAAAGAGGACCTTGCCGCCTACGCGCCGGTGGTCCGCAGGCCTGTTCACACGACCTACCGGGGCCATGACGTGTACTCGATGTACCCGCCCAGTTCGGGTGGGGTCTGCATCACCGAGGCCCTCAATATCCTTGAGAGATTCGACGTCGCCCGTGCCGGGCACAACAGCGCGGCGGGCATACACCTTATCGCGGAGGCCTCGAAGCGCGCCTTCGCCGACCTTTTCGTTTATGCGGGCGATCCCGACGCGGTCGCCATCCCCGTCAAGGGGCTGACCTCGAAGGCGTACGGAGCGAAGCTGGCGGCGGGCATCGATCCGGCCCGGGCGACCCCGAGCAGCCAGATACGGTCGGGGGAGGCCAAGGTCTACGAGAAGGACGAGACGACGCATTTCTCCATCGTTGACGGGCAGGGCAACGCGGTGTCCGCCACGTACACCCTCAACGGGAATTTCGGCAGCGGGATCGTGGTCGATGGCGCCGGGTTCCTCCTCAACAACGAGATGGACAACTTCAACTCCGACCCCGGCAAGCCCGACAGTGCCGGGATCATCGAGAGCGAGGCCAACGCCATCGCCCCCAACAAGAGGATGATAACCGCCATGGCCCCCACGATGGTCTTCCGGGAGGGAAAGCTCCGTCTCGTGACGGGCAGCCCCGGCAGTTCCCGCATCATCTCGACGGTTCTCCAGGTTGTCCTCAACGTCATCGATCACAAGATGAACATCCAGGAGGCGGTCAACGCCCCGAAGGTCCATCATGAATGGATGCCCGACGAACTGCGCGTCGAGAAGGGAATAAGCCCCGACACGGTGAAGATGCTGGGACAGATGGGCCACAACGTCGTCCTGAGAGGCCCCATGGGCTCGGCAACAAGCGTCCTCATCGACCCGGCCACCGGGAAGAGATACGGCGCGGTGGACCCCAGACGGGAAGGACTGGCGATGGG
>JAAYAK010000087.1 GCA_012719415.1 Syntrophorhabdus sp. | reverse complement strand
TCCCCGTTTCCGTCACATGCGCCTCGTCCACCTCGACGATGGTGTCGTTGTTGAAATACACCTCCACACCCACATCGAGCTTCTTTATCCGCCTGATATTGTCCCGCACCATCCGGTACGGGGCGTTTATCACGATCATCATCTGTTCATCTCCCTCCTGATCTCAGATATCACGTCCTTCAGGGCGCGGCAGACAACGTCGATCTCCTCCACCTTCATGTTCGTATGAAAAGGCAGGGCGACTATGGATTGCCCGGCCGCCTCCGCATGGGGAAATGTCCCCGGTCCGTAGCCGAACTGCCGCCTGTAGAATGACTGGAGATGAATGGGGGAAAAATAAGGCCGTGTCGGGATCCCCCTTCCTTCCATGAGGGTGATCACCCTGTCCCGCGAGATCCCCGCGCCGAGGCGTACCACGTAGACGAACCAGCTCATGCGGGTGGTCGTCGGCGCTATCTGAAGCGGGCTCGCCTCCCCGATGTCGGAGAGAGCCCTGGTGTAAGCATTCGCCACGTCATCCCTCTTCTTCAACATATCGTCGAGCCTGCGGAGCTGGACAACACCGACGGCGGCATTCAGCTCCGACATGCGGTAATTATACCCGAGCCGGGAGTGGTTCAGCCACCCGTCAAACTTGTCCCTCCCCTGGTTGCGCAGGCTCTGAAAAAGATGCGCCCACTCCTCGTCGTTCGTGACGAGCGCGGCACCTTCGCCCGTCGTCATCTGCTTGTTGGGGTAGAAGGCAAAGGTCCCCGCTCTCCCGATGGCACCCACGGGCCGTCCCTTGTAGGCGGCGCCGATGGCCTCACAGGCGTCTTCGATGACAACGAGGTTGTGTCTCTCGGCAACGGCCATGACGGGGTCCATGTCGACGGGCTGGCCGAAGACATGGACGACAACTATCGCCTTCGTCCTCTCCGTGATGGCCTCCTCCAGCTTCGCCGGGTCGAGGTTCAGCGTCACCGGGTCGATATCGACAAAAACGGGAATCGCCTTCTCGAAGAGGATGCAGTTCGCCGAGGCGATGAAGCTGAACGGCGACGTGATGACCTCGTCCCCGGGACCCACACCCGCGGCGATCATGCACAGGTGAAGCGCGCTCGTCCCGTTCGTGACGGCGACGGCATATCTCGCCTCAGCCACATCCGCGATAAGCCTTTCGAATTCCACAGTCCTCGCGCCTATGCTGAGGTTCCTCGATTGCATGACGCGCACCACTTCCTCTATCTCCTGGGCCGTTATGTCGGGCATGGACATGGGAAGTTTCAGGGTTGACCGCGCTACCTCCGGCGCCGTCTCCAGAAGGTCCCTCAGAGAGGGTATCGTCCTGAAGGGGACCGGTATCTCGTGGCACAGGGCCTCGATATTCATGATCGTCTGCTGGGGGGCGCCGGGTATCGCTATTATCACCTCGTCGATCCCCAGATCCTTCACGAAGTCCCCCAGGCGTATCGTCGGGCCGTGAACAGGAAGGCCCCGGAGCTTTCTGCCTATCTTCAACGGGTCATCGTCAAGGAACGCGGCGACAGCGAGCCCCAGGTGAGGGTTTTCCCGGATCTCCATGCAGGCGCGCACCCCGGCACCACCGGCCCCGACAATGAGCACCTTCCGGCCGGGAACGAGACCCGTTCTCTTCCAGTTGACGTCCCCTTCGTAGCGCTCGGCGCCCCTCAGGAAGAAGCGGAATATGAGAACGAGGGCAAGGTTAATGAACCCTTCCGTCACAACCGCGGCAGGGGTGAACGTGGAGCCCCATAAAGGTCTGAGGACGTACCCGGCCAAAAGGAGCAGAACGACGGTCCCGCCCGCGACCCCTCTGAAGAGGGCGACAAAATCGGAGCGCGTGGAGTACCGCCACAACCTGCCGTACACACCGGCAACGGCAAGGCTTACGGGCCTCAGGACGACGGCTGCCACGAAAAAGGGGACGAGGAGCGTGAGGTCCGTCCGGCCGACACCGAGCGCGGCGGCAAGGACCACGGAGACACATGTCACAAGAGCATCGCCGAGAACTACCGGCCAGTAACGTACCTTCATAGGTCGAATTTCACCTGCGGACGAAAGATCCAATTAGTTAGCTGTCACAGGTAAGATAAACCAAATTCTCCATAAATACCACAGAAAAGACGGCATACGGGTCTATCGTCACGACAAAGACCCGTATGCTCGTTACCCCTTTCCATCCTGGCGATGAGCGGTCAGGGTACCCTTCGTCCCTGTGCTTCGCCGTACCGCCCCGCGTCTTAACCGTCCCACACCTCTCCCGCGGACCGACCCTTCGCCGTACTATCCACACAGTAAAAGAGCGACACCGCTTCGAGGCGCGGCGCGGCCCCTCCCGGGCGTCCTTAATGTCCCCATGAAACGTCCGATAAAGATTCCACGATGAGGCCGCCGGGGATGCGTTACCGCGACGGACGGCCAGGAAACGAGAGGTACCATATGAAAACAACAGTCATTGCGGTTATCATCGCGATCTTATCGTTCACGGGATGCACCACCTGCAGGGTCACCTCGGTGGAGGATGCCGAAAGGTTCGCACAGAACGGCTATCAGACGCGTGTCGCCGTCTACAAGCTCGGCATCGACGGCCTTCTCACCGGGGGCTTCCTCTGGACCCACCACGCCCAGGCCCAGGTCCTTGTCGAGAACGAATGGAAATGGGTGGAAGGCACGGAACTTTTCAGCTCCCCCACCTTCACCATAGCCGACAACGAGATACACTACTGGAGAGCCACAGACTACGCCAGCTTCCTCAAGAAAATGGGGAAGTA
>JAAYAK010000086.1 GCA_012719415.1 Syntrophorhabdus sp. | reverse complement strand
GATGACAAGGAACATGCTGACCCCCGCCATCTGGGCGATGAGCAGATACTTGATAGCGCTGGAAAGGAGATATCTATTTAACCTTTTCAAGACAGTAGACCCACAGGTATTTCAGCCTTTGTGATATCGTGACGTGCTCTTCCTTGTTCAGACCCCTCAGGAGGTAAAGGCCCATGGCCACGATGACCGTGTTGGGGAGGAATGTCACGATGTAGGGCGGCGCGTGGATGTTCTTCCCCAGACTGTCCGTCATGGCAATGAGGACGTAGTAAAAGATGAACAGCAAAAGACTGTAGAGGGTTCCCGAGAACTTCCCTTCCACCTTTCGTTTTACCCCGAGGGGTATGGTCAGTATTATAAAGGCAAGGGACGACAGGGGCAAGGATATCTTCTTGTAGATCTCCAGGAGCAGGTCGTATTGCTGATCCTCGTTTGTTGTCGTCTTGAGCGCCTTCTTCAGTTCGTTCCGGTCCATTTCATAGGCGAGCTTTCTGCTGACCCCTCCCGTCTGCACCATCTGGGAGAGGTTCATGGTGAAGGTGTAATCCCGGAAGCTGACGCTCCGGTAGGTGTCCGTGGCTTTTTCCCATCGATGAAGTGTGCCGTCCTGCAACATGAAATAGAGCTGAAAGGTCTCCGAATCTATGTTGACAAATCCCTTGCTCGCGGAGATCGTCTGTTTCACGCTCTTGTCGCGGTCGTCGGACACGACGATGCCCGTGAGGGTCCTCTTGGCGGTGTCGACCTTGTTGATGTAGATGACCACCCCCGGCACGCTGTCGTTGAAGACGCCCTCCTTGTCGTCGACGGAGATACCCTTCTTTATCACCTCGATCAGGGTTTCCCTGAACAGGCCGCTGCAACGGGGCAGGAGCACATTCGTATTGAAGAGTCCGCAGGTCGTCACTATGAGGCCCACGAAGGTTATGGGCACGAAAAGCCACATCAGGTTCACGCCACTGGCCTTGAGCGCCAGTATCTCGTTCTCCGTTGAGAGCCGACCGAGGACAACGATGACGGAGAGGAGAAATGCCATGGGAAGGGTAAAGGTGAGGTACGGAGGCACGGAGAAGGCGACGAGAGCGATGATATCCTTGAATCCCACACCTTTATTGATCACAAGGTCGGCGATCTTGCCAAGCCTCGAGAGGACGAGGATAAAGGTGAGGATGCCGAGCGAGAGAAAAAGAATCCCGGCAAGCTCTTTCAAAAGGTACATGTTGAACTTGAGGGGAATTTTCTTCAATAATTTCATCATCTACTCTACCACCCCGGGTGGTGTCCTGTCAATGCGGATGGGCATCGGCCCCGGGTGCGGATGCAGAATGCGTCAGGAGGAGAGGGAACGTTCCATCGTTCGAGTCACCGGCCAGTTTGTCTTTGACAGGCCCCGTGTTTTCTTATACAGTTATTCATCAAATGAAGATCGCTGTCATCTCGGACACTCATCTTGATCACCCGACAGAGGGTTTCAAGCGTCACACGAAAACCCTGTTCGGTGATGTCGATATGGTGCTCCATGCCGGCGACATGACGTCATCGAGCGTCTTCGACTACCTCTCGAACTGGGACCTCCGGGCGGTGAGGGGCAACATGGACGACTTCGACCTGGCAGCCCGCCTCCCGGAGAGTCGTGTGGAGGAGATCGCGGGAACACGGATAGGGATCATCCACGGATGGGGTTCACCCCGGGCGCTCGAGGACAAGGTCCTCAGCGCGCTTCCAGGCGTGGATATCATCGTCTTCGGCCACTCCCACGTTCCCCTGAATACAAAGAAAGGGGGGACCATCCTTTTCAATCCCGGAAGCTACAGGGGCGGATACTCAGCGCCCGGGACCGTCGGGATCATTGAGATTGCAGGGGAGGTCACCCTGCGGCACCTTCAGGTCGATGAGCATTAACCATTCGGAATTGTGAGCGATAATACGTATATGGACGGGATCTGCATCTCATTCCTCTGGCACATGCACCAGCCGTACTACAAGAATACCTTCACCGGGGAATACCTTCTTCCCTGGACCCTCTTGCACGGCACCAAGGACTACTACGACATGGGCGCTATGCTCAAGGACTTTCCGGGGATGAAGCAGAACTTCAATTTCGTTCCCTCCCTCCTCGAACAACTCGTGGACTATGAAGATCTCGACGTGAAGGACACGTATCTCGATGTGTTCAGGAAGGACCCCCCGGACCTTACCGAAGAGGACAGGGTCTTCCTGCTCGGCAATTTCTTCAATGCCAACTGGGAGAACATGATCCGGCCCTTCCCGCGCTACTACGAGCTCCTCGCCAAGCGCGGTTTCTACTGTCCCAGGGACGGCCTGTCGAAGGTCACCGGGTATTTCAGCGATGATGAGCTTCGGGACCTGCAGGTGCTCTTCTTTCTCGCCTGGACGGACCCGAGTTTCTTCGCGGCCTTTGAAGGTCTCCGGTACCTCAGGGAAAAGGGCAGGAAGTTCAGCGAAGAGG
The DNA here is from genome assembly GCA_012719415.1 of Syntrophorhabdus sp. Lineage (NCBI taxonomy): Bacteria > Pseudomonadati > Thermodesulfobacteriota > Syntrophorhabdia > Syntrophorhabdales > Syntrophorhabdaceae > Syntrophorhabdus > Syntrophorhabdus sp. The sequence continues at coordinate 55 of JAAYAK010000086.1, read as the reverse complement.
ACAAGAAGATCCTCATGGACGTCCAGAGGGACATCCTCAAGGGCACGATCCCCCT
>JAAYAK010000085.1 GCA_012719415.1 Syntrophorhabdus sp. | reverse complement strand
GAGGCCGGGGACGCCGAGGCGCTCATCGACGCCGAAGCGGCCGTCCTCAACGAGAGCATCAAACTGATCCGCAACATCCCCGCCATCGTCATTGCCGTCATCGAGGGTGTGGCCGTCGGGGCGGGGGTGGGCCTGGCGCTTGCCTGCGACCTTTCGATAGCAACGAAGAAGACCATCATGAACATGGGGTACCGCAGGATCGGGCTCACCCCGGACGGAGGGGGCAGCATCCTTCTGCCCCGCATCATCGGAGCGAAGCTTTTCAACGAACTCTATCTTCTTTCCCGGAACGTTACCATGGATGAGGCAAAGGAGCTGGGGCTCATCAATTTCCTGTGCGATGATGGCGAGGTGGACAGTAAGCTCGACGAGCTCATCGGAAACCTGAAGGCGCTCCCCATGGAGACGATGGGCAAGTTCAAAGACCTCGTGAACCGTTGCCTCTTCTTCGGCCTGGAGACACACCTCGACATGGAACGGCGCTACGTGGCGGACCTTGCCGCCGACCCGCTTTTCAAACAGAGGCTCGATGAGTTCTTCAGGAGAAAATAGGGCGTGACGGGCCTCTACCTTTTCGCGATAGCGGCCTACATCTGTGTTCTCTGGCTCACCGGGGCCTTCGTTACACGGAAGTCCCGGTCGGCCGACGCCTATCTCGTGGCCTCGCGGGGATTGTCGGTGCCCTTCATCGCTGTGCTCATCGCCGGTACATGGATAGGGGGCGTCTCCATCGTGGGCATGGCCCAGGGTTCTTTTATCCACGGCCTGTCCGCCCTGTGGTTCCAGGCCGGTATCTGGATAGCCATGTTCGTCACCGCCATGATCCTCCCCAGGGTCCTTTCGGGCAGGAAGACCTATTCCATTCTCGACGTCGTGGGAGGTCTCTATGACAGCAGGACGACGCGCCTTGCCGGTTTGCTCCAGCTCGTTTTTTCCATCTGGATCGTGACGATGCAGATCGTGGGCGGCGGCGCCATACTGTCCGTTCTTACGAAGGGAACCATTTCCTTCAACGGCGGCATGGTCCTCACCGCTGTCGTCTTCACGCTTTACAACGTGATGGGCGGCTTCGTCGCCACGGCGTATACGAACCTCATCCATATCGTCGCCATCGTGTTCGGCATCTTTCTCGGCGGTTTTTACGTTATCTTCTCGACGGGCGGTTTGCAGGCCATGGCCGGGCAGGGTGGCCACTATTACACCCTTTTCGGGGACCTCGGTGTTTTCCAGGCGCTGAGCTGGGCCTTCATCAATTTCACGCTGGGGGTGCTCGCGCAGCCCGTCATAAACACCGCGTCCTCGGCCAGGACCTTCGCCGAAGGGAGGAAGGGAATAGTCATCGGCAACCTGATCGCCATCCCCGTCGTCATCATGGCGGCCCTTTGCGGGATAATAGCGAAGCAGCGCTTTCCGGAGATCAATTCCCTCGCCGCCCTCCCGGCGCTCATTGGCATCGTGCCGCCCTGGGTTGCCGTCTTCTTTCTCATCAGCATGTGGGCGCCTCTCATGAGCTCCGGCTCCCCTTTTCTGATGGGAGCGACGACCCTTGCCGTGAAGGGCTACGTGGCGCCCCTGTTCGGCATGGAGAGCGACAGAAAGATACTTCTCGCGTCGCGCGTGACGACGCTTCTTATCGGGGGGTTGTCCCTCGCTCTGGGGTTCTTTGTGAGGGAGATACTGCGCGAGGTGACCTGGCTGGCGGTATTCCTGAGCGCCATAGTCTACATCGTTTTTGCCGGATGGTTCGCGCGGGGAATAAGAAGCTCCTGCGCATTTGCCGCGCTCCTCGGAACCGTCGTCATCATGGCCCTTTCCTTCGTCACGGGGCTGCAAAGGACGATCCACCCCCTCTGGCCCGTTACGGTCTGGGTTGCCGTGGTGATGGGGATCGGTCTTCTGACCCGTGAAAGGGGTGTCGGGAACCCTTAAATGGCTGTACACTTTTTCGGGTATGTGGTAATAATGACAGCATACTCGGACAGATCCAAAGAGAAGCAAAGACTTGCACAATGAGGAGGACCCATGAATCTTGTTGAACGGGCAAAAGACATTATGTTCAAACCCGCGGCCACGTGGGAGACAGTCAAGGCCGAACAGACGACCGTCAAGGAGCTTTTCACCTCCTACGCCGTGATCCTGGCCATCATCCCGGCTGCCGCCGGGTTCATAGGGATGTCCCTCATAGGAACTTCCATGCTCGGGATGCACTTCCGAATCCCCTTCATATCGGGCCTCTTTCATGCCATCATCTCCTACGTCCTGACACTTGTCGGGGTCTATGTCGTCGCGTTCATCATCGATGCCCTCGCGCCTTCCTTCGATTCACGCAAGGACATCCTCTCCGCGGCGAAGCTGGCGGTTTTCTCCTTCACCCCTGCCTGGATAGGCGGCATCTTCATGATCATACCGGCGCTCGGCATGATCACCCTGCTTGCCTCCCTCTACGGGCTCTATCTTCTCTACACGGGCCTGCCCGTCCTGATGGAGACACCGAAGGAAAAGACGCTGGGATACTTCGTTGTCGTTATCATCGTCAGCATCGTGGTCTCCCTGCTGATCAACGTGCTGGCCCGTCTCGTCCTTCCCTCGGGACCGATGATGTTGCCGTAGGGAGGGAGTTACCACTCGCGGCGGTTTCTTACTTCAGTATAGTATTACCGCTCACTGATTTGAGCGGTCACAATGATGTGAGAACAACAATGGCGTTCTGAGAGAGTTCAGGGCGCCATTTCCATTCTTATGGTTGCCAGACGAAGGCGTCGTGGACCCATAAAGGGTCCGTGGCGCCTTCCTTATTTTACGGAGGAGGCGTAAAGATGAAGAAACTTCTTGCACTGTTCGTACTGTTCGCCCTGTTCGTGATGCCTGCGGGGCTTGCCTGGGCACAAGCCGGATCCGGACAGGGGGCGGCGCAGGCTCCCGCACAGGCGACCCCCGCGGCTCCGGCGCCACCGGCGGCGGCAAAGGCCGATACCGGGGATACGGCATGGCTTATCGTGGCCACGGCCCTTGTCATGCTCATGACGCCGGGGCTTGCGTTCTTCTACGGAGGAATGGTGGGCAAGAAGAACGTCCTCGGCATCCTGATGCAATGCTTTACCATCCTTTGCGTGATAAGCGTTCAATGGGTGCTTTACGGGTACAGCCTTTCCTTCGGTCCCGGAAAGGGTTTCTGGGGAGGTTTTGAGTGGGTGGGTCTCAAGGGAGTGGGACTTACCCCCTACGCGGACTACGCCGAGACCATCCCCCACCAGCTCTTCATGGTCTTTCAGATGATGTTTGCCGTCATAACCCCGGCGCTGATCATCGGGGCCTTTGCCGAGCGCATGAAGTTTGCCGCTTTCCTCATCTTCACGATACTCTGGGCGACCTTCGTCTATGACCCCGTGTGCCACTGGGTCTGGGGGATAGGGGGGTGGCTCAGGGAGATGGGGGCCCTCGATTTCGCCGGAGGAACGGTCGTGCATATCAACGCCGGCATAGCCGCCTTCATGACGGCGGTGTTCATCGGCAGGCGCAAAGGGTCGAGCAGCCACGCGATCCTGCCACACAACCTGCCCTTCACCATCCTCGGGACCGCCCTTCTGTGGTTCGGGTGGTTCGGTTTCAACGCGGGCAGTTCCCTCGGGGCGAACGATATCGCCGTCAACGCCTTTGTGGTGACCAACACGGCCGCCGCCGCCGCGGGGTTGACATGGGCGCTCATCGACTGGATATTCAACAGAAAGCCGACCATGCTCGGCATGGCAACGGGCGCCGTGGGCGGCCTTGTGGCGATAACCCCGGCGGCTGGTTTTGTGAGTGCGCTGTCGGCCATCCTCATCGGGGTCTTCGTCAGCATATTCTGCTATTTCGCCGTTGCCTGGATCAAACCGAAATTCGGTTACGATGACGCGCTCGACGTCTTTGGCGTCCACTGCGTGGGCGGCATCTGGGGGGCGCTCGCCACTGGGCTTTTCGCCTCGAAGGCGGTGAACCCGGCCGGTGCCGACGGCCTTTTCTTCGGCAACCCGAAACAGTTCCTCGTCCAGGTGATCGCCACCGCTGTGACCATTGCCTACAGCTTCGTCGCCAGCT
>JAAYAK010000084.1 GCA_012719415.1 Syntrophorhabdus sp. | reverse complement strand
TGGCGGGGTCGTACCTCCTCCATCCCCACTCCCACGTGCTGGCGACGCCGATCGTTCCGGCCCGGGTTTCCCGGGAGGTCATCACGACACGCAGCCACTTCATGCAGAAAGAGAGGTGCCTTCTCTGCGACATCATCAGCCAGGAGGTGCGCCAGGGCAAGAGGCTTGTGAGCATGAACAGGAGTTTTGTCGCCATCTGCCCCTTTGCCTCGCGATTCCCCTACGAAACGTGGATCGTGCCGAGGTTCCACGAGGCCAACTATGAGAACCTTGTCGACGAGGCGGTGAAGGACGACCTGACGGAGATGCTGGTCGACATAATGAAGCGCATCGAACAATTCGCCAATGCCTATACGATGGAGGTACACACGTCGCCAAACACCACATTCGCCGAACCTCATGGCGACGACCTTCCTCTCAGGGAGTATTATCACTGGCACATCGAGATCCTGCCAAGGGATTTCCGGTCATCGAAGTACAAGAGGGACGATGAGTTCTCCGTGCTGTCCATAACCCCTGAGGAGGCTGCCGAATCGATGAAGGCCCAGCGAATATAGGGTGTATGCCCATCGGGGAACGGGGAAGACCGCTCCCGGGCATGCATATCGTATGCCTCATCTGCAACGGTTCGGATATTCAGGGAAAAGAGTGAGAAAATTCTTGAAGAAATACTTCTATGTATAAAATTTTCAAAAAATATTCAGGACTATCGGCTCTCAAAAAAATTCAAAAAATATCTTGACAACGTGAGGGCCGGTCAGGTAAAAAGTACTACATGTAGTGTGGATATCTAGTTGACATACTATATGTAGTGTTTCGGAGGGGGATTGCACTGCGGTTGACTTTCGGGAAGCATAGCCTTTCTTAGCAGGACGAATCATAAAAGTACATAATCTGATAGGGGGATGCATGGAAACAACGGATCTGAATTTGTTTGTCAGAACCTCGGAGGAGAGCATTGCCGGTTGGGACCGGTCGAAGATCGTTGACGCGCTCATCAGGGAGACGCTGATCGACCGCGACACGGCCGGTGAGATCAGCAAGGAAGTGGAGCAGATGATCAGGCGATCTGGTATCGAGGTCATCACCGCACCCCTCATCAGGGAGCTTGTGAACGCGAGATTGATCGAGAAGGGGCTTGAAAGCTCCCGTAAGATGCATACCAGGCTTGGTATGCCGCTGTACGATGTGGACAGCCTCATCCTCCATCCCAACAAGGAGAACGCCAACGTGCCCCACGGCCCGGAGGCCACCAACCTGACCCTGGCAGAGGGCATCAAGAAGGAATACGCTCTCCTGTCCGTCTTCTCCCAGGAGGTTGCCGATGCCCACATGAACGGGGACATACACCTTCATGACCTTGGTTTTGTCGACAGGCCGTACTGCAGCGGTCAGTCCCTCGAGTATATCAAGAAGTTCGGACTCGACCTGCCCCACTCCCTGTCCATGGCGAAGCCGGCGAAGCATGCCGAAGTGCTCCTTGCCCATCTCGTCAAGTTCGCGGCGGCCCTGCAGAGCCATTTCGCAGGCGCCATAGGCTGGGACGCCATAAACATCTTTTTCGCGCCCTACATCGAGGGGATGAGCGACAACGACGTGAAGCAGCTCGCCCAGATGCTGATCTTCGAGTTCTCCCAGCAGGCGGTGGCGAGGGGAGGGCAGGCGATCTTCACCGATATAAACATCTACTGGGAGATACCGAAGCATTTTGTCAACGTGCCGGCCATAGGTCCCAACGGCAAGTTCACGGGCAAGACATACGGGGAGTATGAGAAAGAGGCACAGCGCTTTGCCTGGAAGCTCTTCGAGGTATACAAGGAAGGCGACGGGGCGGGGCGGCCCTTCTTCTTCCCGAAACCCATCGTTCATATCACGGAGAAGTTCTTCCACACCGACGGCCACATGGATTTCCTGAACCTCATCTGCGACGTTGCCGCCGACAAGGGCAACACATACTACGTCTTCGACAGGGGAGAAACGGCCAAGATCTCGGAATGCTGCCGCCTGAGTTTCAAACTCTAGGAAAGCGACCTTCTTGACGCGAAGGAGCCCTGGAGGATGCGGTACTGCGCCCTCCAGAACGTGTCCCTCAACCTGCCGCGGCTTGCCTACATGGCGAAGAACGACGACACACGACTTTTCAACCTCATCACGGAGAGGTTTGTTCTTGCCGTCAAGGCCCACAAGGAAAAACGGGTATTCATGGAGAAGCTCCTCTCTCTGGGGGAGAACGGACCGCTCGCGCTGCTCACGATGAACAGGGACGGGATGCCCTATCTCAGGCTCAATCACGCATCCCACCTCATCGGCATGGTCGGTCTCAACGAGATGGTGCAGATACACACCGGCGAGGAGATGCACGAATCAAAGCGGGCGCTGAAGTTCGGCATCAAGGTCATCGCCCACATGAACCTCCTTACGGAGAAGATGCGGCGGCAGGAGAACATAAAGATCGTCCTGGAGCAGACTCCGGCGGAGAGCACGAGCTATCGGTTCGCGCGCCTGGACCTCAGGTATTTCTCTCCTCACGCCGGCAGGATCATGAAAGGGGACATCGCCTCCGGCGAGGTCTACTACACGAATTCGACGCATCTCAATGTCAAGCACGCCATGAATCCCATCGAAAGGGTCACCACGGAAGGGTTGTTCCATCCCCTCATCGAGGCAGGCTCGATATCGCATGTCTGGCTTGGAGAGGCACAGCCGTCGAAGGAGGCCATCGCAGACTTCGTCATCAAGACGTTCAGGCACACGACCAATGATCAGATCGCCTTTTCCCCGGAATTCACCACGTGCAACAAGTGCCACAGGACGGGGCGGGGTCTTTCCGATACCTGCTCGTACTGCGGTTCCACCGATGTGGATGGCATTACGAGAATAACGGGCTACTTCACCAAAGTATCGAGCTGGAACAAGGGTAAACTGGGCGAGCTCAAGGACCGCTACCGCAACATGGAATTCTTCTCCGAAAAGCGCAAGGCGGCTGCAAACGACTAGAGTACCGACGGATGCTACAAAACTCAAGGAGGAACCATGGGGACAGTGAAGATCTTTTACAAGGATGATTGCCCGTTGTGTCCGATGGCGAAACAGCTGAAGGACCACCTGCGGGAAAGGAACGTCGCCGTTGACGACTACAACGTTGGAACGACGGAAGGTCTTGCCGAGGCGACATTCTATCGCGTCATGGCGTTGCCCACGATCCTTGTTGAAGACGAGTCGGAGAATTCCCTCGGTGAATGGAGGGGTAACGTACCTCATATCGACGAGGTGCTCAGTGCAGTCCAAAGCGCCTGATTGCCCGGCTGTAAAGGGCTTCATTGAAACCAGCTTTGTGGATTGGAAGGGGTGCCTGTCATCCGTTGTGTTTCTCGGCGGCTGCAACTTCAGGTGTCCCTTTTGCCACAATCGCGACCTTGTCCTCAACCCGGGAGGGCTCGAGGACGTCCCCATCGAGTACGTCGTGGCGACCATCAGGAAATACAGGACTCAGTGGGTCGACAGGATCGTGGTGACCGGGGGTGAGCCGACGATACATAAGAACCTGTACCGGCTGATGGGTCTCTTGAAAAGCGAAGGGATGAAGGTCAAGCTCGACACGAACGGGTCGAACCCTTCCGTCATGAAGGGCCTCGTCGGCGATGGTCTGGTGGACTCGATCGCCATGGATGTCAAAGGTCCCCTGGACCGGTATTCCCGGTGGTGCGGCATCAACGTGGATGACCGCAAAGTGGAAGAAAGTATTGAATTTATTCTAAGTTCCGGAATCGACCATTATTTCCGGATGACCGTTGTCCCTTTTCTTCACAGAGAAGAGGACGTTTACACGGTGGCCAGATATCTTCGAGGGGCGAAGGATTTCATCGTCCAGACATTCAGACCCGATGTTACCCTGAACACCGCCTTCTCCCGGATAAGGCCTTTCAGTCCCGACAGAATGGACCGGATCAAGGCCAACGTTACCAACATCATGTCGGGAGTGAGTATCAGGGAAGAGGAACGCGGGCCGGAACTGAGCATTGCCGGCAGAACGGACCAGGACAACCTGTATAGTTGACAACAGGGAACAGGGAACAGGTTTCTTTTCTGTTCCCTGCCTTTTTTATTCCAGGAAACTCTCCAGCCTCTTCCGCCGCGAGGGGTGTTTCAGCTTGCGCAGGGCCTTTGCCTCTATCTGGCGGATACGCTCGCGGGTCAGCCCGAAGACCTCTCCGACCTCTTCGAGAGTATAATCCGTTTTTTCGCCGATGCCGAGCCTCATCCGGATGACCTTTTCCTCCCGAGGGGTCAGCGTGGAAAGGACCTTGTCGATCTCCTCCTTGAGGGAGATGCTGACGAGCTCGTTGAAGGGCGACGGTGATTTCGGGTCTGCAATGAAGTCGCCGAGCTTCGATTCGTCGTCGCCGATGGGGGTCTCTATAGAGATGGGCTCATTGGAGACCTTCATGATCTTCCGCACCTTTTCCAGGGGAAGGCCCGCCTTCAGGGAGATCTCGTCGAGATTCGGTTCCCGGCCGAGTTCCTGGAAGAGGGAGATGGTGACCTTCGTTATCTTGTTCATGGTTTCGAGGACATGAACGGGGACCCTGATGGTGCGGGCATAATCGGCTATGGCGCGGGTGATGGCCTGCCGGATCCACCACGTCGAGTAGGTGGAGAACTTGTATCCCTTCTGATAGTCGTACTTCTCGGCCGCCTTCATGAGGCCCATGTTCCCTTCCTGAATGAGGTCCAGGAATGAAAGACCCCTGTTGAGGTATTTCTTCGCAATATTGATGACGAGCCTCAGGTTTGCCTGTATCAGGCGGTTCTTGACCGTCTTGAGGCCGTTTTCGATCTCGCCGATCTCGAGGAGCCTCTTCTTTACCTTCCGCGCTTCCTTTTCATCCATGAACTTGAGCTGTCTCTGGACCTTGCGGATGATCTCTTCGAGGACCTTCTTGTTGAGGTTGAGGTTTATGAGGTTTTCCTCGACCTTCTTCTCCAGGGCCTTGAGCTTCTTTTCGTTGAGCTTTTTCGTGGCCTCGTTGACCTTGACGGAACTTCTTCTGATCTCTTCCTTCTTCTCGTGCTGGTTCCTGATACTGTTGATAAGGGAGACCGTCTTCTTTCTGTACTTGTCCTCGTCCTTCTTGGAGTAGTTCAACTCATCGATATTCTTGACGACATCGACTATGTTGATGGCCTCCTTCTTGAGAAGTGAGGCGATCTCCATGAGTTCCTGGATGGCGTGGGGCAGGTCGAAGAGCAGGTTCCGTATCATGCGCTCCCCGTCCTCGATCTTCTTCGCGATCATGTACTCTTCTTCGGAATTGA
>JAAYAK010000083.1 GCA_012719415.1 Syntrophorhabdus sp. | reverse complement strand
CTTTCCCTTTTGTCGAGATAGACAAGTTCATCATTTTCGAGAATACCCAGGAAGCAGGTCTTGCCCGACCTTACCTGGAGCTGGTGCAGGAAAGGAGACGCCGTCTTCCTGAGGGAGAGCGACGAGTAGACTATGCTCCCCAGTTCGAAGAGCTTGATGCCCAGTGAATACTGCATGGACGCGTGGTCGAATTTCATGAAGCCGTATTTGATAAGCGTGGAACAGAGCCTGATGGTCGTGGCCTTGGGCAGCCGCACCGCTTCCGTGAGCTGCGTGAGGGTGTAGGCATTCCGCTCGCTGGTGAAGGCGCACATGATCTGGAGGGCCCTCTCAAGGGACCGGTTGTAGAATCCCTTGTCGCTTCGCGTTTCAGTATCGATCCTGTTCATAACATTTCACCTCGTGGTAACCTAGTTCACTATATGAAATACCATTGTATGAAATATGTCAAGATAACTTCTCAAGGGACCCGTCTGCGGTCTCGCGTGGTGTACATATTGTATAAAGGAAAACTCTTCCTCTGTCGAGAATAAATCTCTTGACAAGTTTCATTTTTCGTTGCTAAAATCACAGAATGAAATACCTGACCATTATGTGGAACAGATGCCCCAACAAATCCTGCCGGAAAATGGACTTGCGGGACGCATCGAGAGGATCGGACCCACCGCTCCCGTTGGGGGTGAAGAATGGTGTTCGGCCGGTAGATACGACAGAAACTGTTCAGATCTTGCGCGGGAGGTTTTTATGAAGTCATTCCTGAAGGGTGTTCACAAGGTCATTCTCTTCATGCAGGGCATCTCGGGCGTCGTCCTGACCTTCGTGATCGTTTTGACCACGGCGGATGTGCTCCTGAGGATATTCGGGCATCCCGTCCCCGGTGCCGTGGAGATCACCGCGATGTGCGGGGGCATAGTGATCGGTTTCACGGTTCCCATGACGTCGTGGATGAAGGGTCACATCGCGGTTGACTTTCTTCTGAACTCCTGGCCGTCAAGGGTGAGGAATACGGTCGAAACGATCACGAGGTGTGTCGGGATAGTGATGTTCATCTTTATCGGCGTCAATATGATAAGGATCGGGCGGGGTTTCCAGATCGCCAACGAGGTGACGGGCACGCTTGAACTTCCGATGTATCCCGTGGTCTACGGAATAGCCGGGGGTCTTTTCGCCCTGTCGGTCGTTTTGTTCTGCGACATCGTGAAGATCTACGGAGGAGAAGTCCATGAATGAGGTCACGGTCGGAATCATAGCTCTTGTGGTGCTTCTGGCACTCTTCTTTACCGGGCTGGAACTGCCCTTCTGCATGATCCTTGTGGGGTTTTGTGGATTTACGTACCTGGTTGATTTTGCCGCGGCGTCCCACATGGTCGCGAGCGATGTCTATGAGGTCTTCGCATCCTACGCGTACACGGTCTTTCCCCTTTTCATCTTCATGGGCCAGATCGCCTTCGTTTCGGGCATAGCGGGTAAGCTTTACGACAGCGCGTACAAGTTCTTCGGGCACATCCCCGGAGGGCTGGCGGTCGCAACCGTCGGCGGGGCGACGGCCTTCAAGGCCCTCTGTGGCTCCGCCGTCGCGACGGCGGCCACGTTCTCGAACCTCGCCATCCCCCAGATGAACCGCTACGGGTATTCGAGGACACTCGGCACGGGGCTCGTGGCGATCGTCGGAACCCTGGGTTGCCTCATGCCGCCCACCATCTTCCTTATTATATATGGTCTGATCACGGAGCAGTCGATCGGCGCCCTCTTCCTGGCGGGTATCTTCCCCGGGCTGGGGATAGCCGTGCTGTGGATCCTGACGATCTTTATCTGGGCGAAGATCACCCCGGGACTCGCACCCGCCGGCGGGAGGTCCACCTGGAAGGAAAGGTTCGCGTCCCTGCCTGAGGTCGCCGTTGTCCTCGGGGTCTTCCTTCTCATGATCGTCGGGCTTCTCAAAGGGTTCTTCACGCCCACGGAGGCAGGCGGGATCGGCGTCGCCGCGGTCCTCGTGATGGTCATCGTGGGGCGGCAGCTTACGTTCAAGAGTTATGTGACGGCCATGGGCGAGGGTCTCAGGACCGCCTGCATGCTGCTCATGCTCATAGCTGGTTCCGCGGTGCTGGGCCATTTCATCACGGTTACGAACATTCCCATGTACATATCCGAGTGGGTCATGGAACTCCCCGTCCACAAGAATATCATCCTCGTCGTCATCTTCTTCGTCTATCTCGTCGGTGGGTCCTTCATCGATGACCTCGCGTTCATGATACTTGCGACGCCCGTCTTTTACCCAGCCGTGCAGAAGATGAATGTCGACCCCATATGGTTCGGCATCATGATAGCGATCACCGTCATGATAGGCATCGTTATCCCACCCGTCGCCTCGAACGTGTTTGTCGTCCACAAACTCACGAACACGCCCATGTCACAGGTCTACAAGGGTGTCATGCCCTTTTTGGCCGGCATCGCGGTCTTCGGTGCCATACTCTTCGTGTTCCCGGAGATCGCTACATGGCTTCCGAAGTATCTGATGGGAAGGTAACCGATACAGGCGATAAGGAGCGCGAAGGCTCCGCAAGAATAACAAAGGAGGGATGCAATGAAAGGAAAATGGTTTTTGGTGGCACTGATGGCGGTGGCACTGATGGTGACAGGTGTCTCGGCAGGGATGGCCCAGGAGAAGGTCATCAAGTTGAAGTTTTCCAACCCCCACCCGATGACCTTTTCGTCGGCGCCGGTGATGGCGGCGTTCTGTGATGAGGTCAAGAAACGGACCAACGGCAGGGTTGAGATCACCCATTACTCCGGCGGTACGCTGACCACTTTTCCCAAGACGTACGACGGGGTGGTCAGCGGCGTGGCCGACATCGGGCACAGCCACATCGGCTATACCAGGGGACGCTTTCCGGTGACGGAGATACTCGACCTGCCCGTGGGCTACACGAGCGGTTTCGTGGCGACCCACGTGAAATGGGACTATTACAAGAAGTTCAAACCGAAAGAATGGGACAAGGTCCATGTCCTCTATTTCTGGTCCGTCGGTCCCCAGATCCTTGCCACAACGAAGAAGGAGCTGAAGAAGTTCGATGACCTCAAGGGCATGAAGATCCGGGGAACGGGAAGGCCTGCCGACATCATCAAGGCCATGGGTGCGACCCCCGTCGCGCTCGAGATGGGTGACGTGTACGACGCGTGTCAGAGGGGTCTTCTTGACGGTGTCTACGACGCGATGGAGATATGGAAGGGCTTCAGACTCGGTGACGTGCTGAAGTACGGCTACCTCTCCCAGCGCGGCGCCGGTTCGATATTCACCTTCTACGTGGCGATGAACAAGAGAAAATGGGATTCCCTGCCCAAGGACGTCCAGAAGATCATGACGGACACGGCGGAGGAATGGGTCGACAAGCACGCGGTGACAACCCTGCAGGCCGACCAGGCCGGCATGGATTACCTGGTGTCGAAGGGCGGAAAGGTCCTCACCCTTCCCGACGCGGAGCTAAAGAAGATGAAGGCGGCAGTGCAGCCCGTCATCGACGACTACATGAAGAGCATGGAAAGCAAGGGATCCAAGAAGGCCGACATGCAGGCCCAGTTGAACTATATCTATGAGCGCATCGACTACTGGAGCAAGCAGGAAAAAGAAAGAAAGCTGAAAAGCCCCTACGAGAAGAAATAGCCGCGTGAAACGGAGGGGCCCTGGCGGCCCCTCCGTTTCGTTGAGGTCGCAGGTTTCGGGTCCCAGGTTCCAGGCAAAGGACAAAAGGAATCGCACCAGTCTTAAGGGGGCTCCGATGATGCCGGGCAGCCCGAAGGCTCCCCCGTCATCCCGATCCCCATCCTTTCCTCATCCCGCCACCCTTCTTCCCCCCCGTCTTCGCACTGGTTGTTCTGACGTGAAACCTGAAACGTGAGACGGTCTTCTACTCCTGAAACCTGAAACCTGAAACCGGTATCCTATGGTCCATCACGTGAACTGAGCACTCACAACATGGCGTGACAGTCGATGGTGAGCACAGCCGGATATCAAGCTAATAGGCCGTAATAGAAGGGTAACGAAAAGTTCTCATGAATTTTCTTGACAATAATTTTCCGTATGGTATATTTCATTACATGAAATGAGCTTCCATGAGGTGAAACAAATGGGCGAACAAGACATTCTATTTTCAAAGCTGGGTTCCATCGCGCATATCACCATCAACAGGGCGGAAGCCTTGAACGCATTGAACGACAGCGTCCTCACAAAACTGGACAAAGCCCTCGATGACATTGAGAAAGACCCCGCGATCGTCGTGGCGGTTATCACGGGCGCGGGAAGCAAGGCCTTCATAGCCGGGGCCGATGTGAAGGAGATCAAGGAAGCGGGGTCAGGCAGGACCGCTTTCATCACCGGCAACCAGCACATCATCTACAAGATAAAGACGTCGAGCAAGGTCATGATCGCCGCCGTCAACGGGTACGCGCTGGGCGGCGGACTGGAGGTCGCTCTCATGTGCGACTTCAGGATCGCCTCTGAGAAGGCGAAACTGGGGCTTCCCGAAGCGGGGCTCGGGGTCATGGCTGGCTACGGAGGGACGCAGATGCTGCCGAGGCTCGTCGGACCCGGGAGGGCGAAGTACATGATACTCACTGGCGCCATCCTGAATGCCCGCGAGGCATATGAGATCGGGCTCGTCGACAAGGTATGCGCTCCGGAGGACTTGAATAGCGAGGTGACCGCCATAGCGGAGAAGATAGCGGCCAGCGGTCCTTTGTCGATCAAGGGAAGCAAGGAGGCCATAGATCGCGGCCTTGCTCTTTCCCTCGAAGAGGCGCTGAAGCTGGAACTCTCCATCTATGACAAAGTTGCAAACTCAGAGGATGCGGAAGATGGTCTATCGGCATTCCTGGAAAAGAGAAAGCCTGTGTTCAGAGGCAAGTGATTGACCGGCTGCAGGCAACTAAAGAAACGAGGAGGAACACAATGAGTTACGCGAACCTGTTCTCACCGATCACGATGAGGGGAGTCACATTCCCCAACCGGATCCACAGGACGTCAATGGTTTCCGGTCTCACGACCGAAGATGGCATGGTCACCGATGAGCTGATCAAACGCTATATCAGAGAGGCAAAAGGCGGCGTGGGCGGCATCGTCGTGGAAGCTGCCGTCATCATTTCCTCAAAGAGCCCGTATAACCTGAGGATCTCAAGCGATGAATACGTTCCCGGTCTCACGAAACTCGTGGCGGCAATGCGGGAGGCGAACAAGGAAGTGAAGATCGGCGTGCAGATCATGCAGCACCTGAAGCTTGCGAAGAGCGGGTGGAGACAGAAGGTGGAGGATTTCAAGACCGAGGAGCTTCCGAAGATCGTGGAGGACCACGTCGCGGCGGCCAAGCGTGCCATGGCGGCGGGCTTCGATTTCATCGAGATCCACATGGCGCACGCCTACGTTCTCTCATCCTTCCTTTCCCTGTGCAACACGAGGACCGACGGCTACGGCGGAAACAGCCTCAACAACAGGATGAAGCTTCCCATCGAGGTCTACCAGGCAGTCCGCAAGACCGTGGGCGAGAACTTCCCCCTGGGCGTGAGGATCAACGGCGAAGACTTCTGTATCCCCGGCAGCACTCTCGCGCAGAGCACCAGGATCGCGAAGAAGTTCGCCGAGCTCGGAGCAGACTACATCAGCGTGTCGGCGGGAAGCCGGTTTGAAGACGCCGTCACGCCGGCGGAAGGCAATCCTCCCGACCCGATGTCAGGCTACAGCGGACACCGCATGAGCCCGATGTACTGGTGGCCCGACGGAACCCACGTGTTCCTGGCCGAGGGCATCAAGAAGGCCGTCAATGAAGCAGGCTACAAGACCCCCGTCATCGTCGCCGGCAAGATCCGCGATCCGAAGCACGCGGAAGAGATACTCGCGGAAGGCAAGGCGGATGTCATCGGCCTGTGCCGCGCCCTGCTGTGCGACCCCGACTGGCCGATAAAGGCGAAGGAAGGACGGGACAAGGAGATCGTGAAGTGCGCCGCCTGCAACTGGTGCCTTGAGGCCGACTCACGGTACGAGCAGGTGAAGTGCGTCCGCTATCCCGACGGTTACACCAGCGCACCCGAGCCTTTCCTGCCGAAGATGGCAAAACCCGGCGCGATCAAACAGGAACAGGAATAGGGCCGGTTGAAAGGACTCCAAGAGGGGCATAGATATGAGCACACCCACATATCCGAAACACAAGAATAAGGACGAAACGACCTACAGGGCCCATGGCTGGTGGACGGGCGTGACGCTCGGCGACGTCATCGACAAGACCGCCGATGTGTTTCCCAACAAGGAAGGCCTTGTCGATGACAGGTCGCGGTTGACCTTTGCCGAGGTTAGGGCCAATGTCGACCGGCTGGCCCTTGGCCTTCTCGATCTCGGGATCAAAAAGGGCGATGCCGTGCTTCTGCAGCTGCCCAACTGGGCCGAGTACGTCTATTCCTATTTTGCCATGCAGAAGATCGGGGCCATACCCGTCATCCTCATCAGCGGCTACAAGCAGCTCGAGGTCGGGCATCTTGCGAACCTGACCCAGGCTAAGGCATGGATAGTGCCGGAAAGGTACAGGAAGATAGATTACACATCCTTCATGGGGGACGTGAGGAAGGCCAACCCCCAGCTCAAGAACATCATATTCGTCCGTTCAGAGAACAAGGCAGGCGGTGACGCGATAAACTTCGAGAGCCTTCTCGACAGGGACGTGACCGCGAAGGACAGGAACAGGCTGGAGCTCGCGAAGCCCCTGCCGACCGATGTCTGCCACGTCGTTCCCTCGGGCGGGACAACGGGCCTTCCGAAGGGCATCCCGCGGACACACAACGACTACATATGCAACGTGGAATACCTCCATAAAGGCTGGGAGATGAACACCACCGACGCGTGCCTCGTCATCGTTCCCGTCGGGCACAACCTGGCGGTCCTCAACGTGGTCGGGTCATTGCTTTTCGCGTACAAGCTGGTCCTGTCGGATTCGACGAGACCGGCTGATATCTGCAAGCTGATCGAGGATGAGAAGATCACCTATATGCCGAGCGTGCCCAGCCTCGTGAGGAGAATAATGGAAGCCCCGGAAATGGGCAATTTCGACCTGACATCGCTCAGGAAGATCTCCGCCGGAGGCGAGCCGAGTACCCCGGACCTCATTCAGGAGGTCTACAGGAAACTTCATTGCACGTACATCAACGAGTTCGGTATGACGGAGGGCCTCTTGTGCAGGTCCCAGCTCACCGATGATATCGAGACCATCTGTAGCACCGTCGGACGGGCTACCTGCCCCTACGACGAGGTGAGGATCATCGACCGGGAAGGGAAGAAGCTTCCCGCCGGTGTTGACGGTGAACTTGCGGCAAAGGGGCCGGGGATCTTCGCCGGTTACCTGCTGGCAGCCGGTGCGAAGGACCAGAGCTTCACGAAGGACGGTTTCTTCAGGACCGGCGACCAGGCCCAGATGGACGCACAGGGATACATCAAGATAACGGGACGGATCAAGGACATAATAATCCGCGGCGGCGAGAACATCAGTCCTGCCCAGGTCGAAGAGATACTCTGCGGCCACAAAGAGATAGCGGACGCCGCGGTCATCGGAATGCCCGACAAGGACCTCGGCGAAAGGGTCTGCGCCTTCGTGCGCCTCGTCCCGGGAGCAAAACTGTCCGACACGGACATCGTGACCTTCATGGAAGCAAACGGGGCATCCAAGCTCCTGATCCCGGAAAGGTTCGAGTTCGTGGACCGTTTTCCCATGACCCAGGCTGGTAAACACGATAAGAAGCTTCTGAAGAAGGAGCTTGTAGAGCGCCTGGGCCTCAAGTAGACAACGCTGTTATAAGGAGATCACAATGCAAATAAAGAAACTGGGCGTTTTGGGATGTGGACAGATGGGATCAGGCATCGTTCAGGTCTTCGCGCAGGCGGGCTACGAGGTCGTGGCCGTCGACACGGTGCCGGCAATGATAGAGAAGGGTCTGAAGGGCATCGAGAAGAGGCTCATGGGCCGCGTCGACAAGGGCAAGATGACCCCCGACGAGAAGAATGCCATCATGGGAAGGATCAAGACGAGCAATAAGCTGGAAGACCTCGCGGACTGCGACCTCATCGAGGAGGCGATCCCCGAGGACCTGGAGCTGAAGAAGAAGACCTTCGCCGAGCTCGACCGCATCTGCAAGCCGGAGACGATCTTCGGCAGCAACACCTCCGGCCTGTCCGTCACGGACATGGCGGTCGCCACGAAGCGGCCGGAGAGGGTCATGGGCATGCACTTCCACAACCCCGCCCCCGTGATGCAGCTCCTTGAGCTCGTCAAGACGATCATGACGGGCCAGGACATCATCGACGACGTGAAGACGTGGGGAGCCACCCTGGGGAAGACGGTCGTCGTCGCCCCCGACGTGGGAGGGTTCATCGTGACCCGGCTCTTCACCCCCTTCCTCCTCGGCGCCGTCAGGATGCTGGAGGCAGGCATAGCGACACGGGACGAGATAGACATATCCATGAAGTTCGCCGTCAACCATCCCATGGGACCGCTGGAAGTGGTGGACTTCATCGGCCTCGACACGGAGCTTTCGATCGCCAACAGCCTCTACGAGGAGACGAAAGACCCCAAGTACGCCCCCCCGCTGCTCCTCGTCAAGATGGTCACCGCGGGCTGGCTGGGAAGGAAATCCGGAAAGGGTTTCTACGATTACACGTAAGGCTATCACATGGCAGGACCGGCCCGTACCCCCTAACTACCCCCCTAACTAAACGGCCGGTCCGCCATTTATCTTCGCGATAGCTCAATGAGAGATCAAAGCGAGTTGATCCAACTCCTCTCAAAAGCAGCTCCTCCTGAAACAGAATCCTCCCCTGCCGGCCGGCAGGGGAGGATTCATGCTTTTGGGGGAAGAGAAGGGAGTGGATAGTCGGGGCGCGGATGGGTATAATGAGTCCTGTGAGGTGGAAATGGATCTTGAGGGCAGGGTTGCGATAGTGACGGGGGCGAGCCGGGGGGTGGGGAAGGCGATGGCCCTGGGGCTTGCGAAAGAAGGGGCGATCGTGGTTGTCGCCGCGCGGACAGAGGTCGAGAGGCCGCCGATGCCGGGAAGCATCGAGGTGACGGCGAGAGAGATCAGGCGGGCCGGCGGGCAGGCGCATGCCGTGAGGTGCGATGTTGCCGACGAGGCTGAGGTGAACGGCATGGTATCCCGAGCCATCGGTCTCTTCGGGCGGGTCGACGTTCTGGTGAACAATTCAGGGATTGCCTTTCCCGCGCACGCGTGGGAGATGCCGCTCAAGAGATGGGAGCTGGTCCTTAAGGTCAACCTGACGGGGGCCTTTCTATGCGCCCGGGCCGTGCTGCCCGGCATGATGGAGCGAAGGACTGGGAGTATCATCAACGTATCGTCCATCCAGGCGACGCAGAAGGGGTCGGTGAACACGGGCATCGCATACGGCGTGTCAAAGGCCGCCCTGGAGCGCTTAACCGTCGGACTTGCCGAAGAGGTGCGCTCTTTCAACATTGCCGTCAACTGTCTGAAGCCGCGGGGAGCGGTCAGCACGGAGGGCATGGCGTATCTCCATGCCGCCGCGGACAGGTCGCGCTGGGACACACCGGATAAGATGGTGCGGGCCTGTGTCTTTTTGGCGTCCCAGGGCGATGGCGGAGTGACGGGTCTCGTTGCCACGGACGAGGAGATCTGTGAGAGGTATCTGAATGAAGAGCAGGCAGCGAAGGAGGAGGGTAACGGTGCTGGCTCTTGTCCTGAAGATGTTCGAGGGTGATAAGATTGATATTTGTGAAGAATGAGGCAAATAAGCTCGAAGTACTGAAGATCCTGAAGGAGGCCCTATGATGTATGAGACGCTTCATTTCGATCTCGACGGACAGATAGGCACGTTGACACTCGATGTTCCCGGCAAGCTGAACGCCCATACGATACAGATGAGGGCGGAACTCCTCCATTTCTGGAGGGAGAGACAGAACAACGAGGAAGAATGCCGGGTGATCATAATGACGGGCAAGGGCAAGGCCTTCTGTGCCGGCGGAGATATCGAGGAGATAGACGATCCGAACACGCCCGTCTACAGGCAGACCCCGGAGCAGCGCTATATAGATCAAGACAAGATCTCCGAGGTCATTCTCCTCATGAGGCGGGCGCCCCAACCCATCATCGGCGCCATTCACGGATGGGCGGTGGGGGGCGGTTTCAGTCTTGCGCTGGCCTGCGACCTGCGTGTGGCCGATCCGACGACGAAGTTCATAGCCTCCTATATCAACATCGGTCTGACGGGGACGGACATGGGCGGCAGTTTCCATTTTCCCCGGCAGGTCCCGCTCGCCATCGCCAACGAATATCTTCTGACCGGAGAGACAATGGACGCCGAGACCGCCTGCAGATGGGGTCTCGTCAACTACCTTGTGCCCGAGGGTGACCTTATGGCGAAGGCGCGCGAGCTCGCGGAGAAGATGATCCAGAAGTCCGTTCTGGGCCTCAGAATGACGAAGGAGGTCATCGGACAGAACATAGGGTCGGCCAGCCTCGAGACGGCCATCTATCTCGAGAACCGCAACCAGGTCCTGTGCCTCGGGTCGCAGCCGATCGTCAACCCCTTTAAGAAATCACGTTGAGTGCATCGGAGTGGTGTAGCTGTGGGCGGTGGAGTACCGTACAGGGTCCATTCTACGAGCGACGGGTGCATAGGGTGAAATACGGTGAGTCAATACTGGAAAAATGAATCTGATTCAAATAAAAACTGAATCTGATTCATAATTGGACTGATCCAGACGGACTGAAGAAGGGTTACTAAATTCCTAAGGCATATTAACGAGTTAGAGAAGCACAGGCGATTGTGCAAAACTTAGTGATATTATTCTCTTGACATGTGGCACAGAATGAAATAAATAATATTCATCTAATTTATGAGCGCAACTCATCATAGAAAAAGGGACGCAACCAGGGAGCAGATAGTCAAGGCCGCCATCCAGGTGTTCGGCGGGAAGAGTTACCTCGAGGCCAGCATCTCGGAGATAGCTCAGAGAGCCGAAGTGGCGGAGGGGACGATCTACCAGCATTTCAAGAACAAGGAAGACCTCCTGTTCTTCATACCTAATGATAGAACAGACGCATTTTGCGAGGGGTTGGAGCTCCACCTGCAGGGGATCCAGGATGCCCGCAACAAGCTGGCGAAATTCGCGTGGTACTACCTCTATTTTTTCAAGACAAACCCGGCCTACGCGCGTATTGCCATGCTTGAATTAAGGGTCAACAAGAATTTCCAGAAAACCAACGGATACCGCCTCTTCAGGGGGTGGTTCAAGATGTTGCGTGGCATCATCGAGCAGGGGCAGCGGGAAGGGTCCGTGAGGAACGATATGGACCCGGTCATCATCCAGGAACTGCTCCTCGGTACTCTTGAGCATTACGTTACACGCTGGCTTCTCAAGGACGAGAGTTGGGACCTTCTGGAGTTCCGCGAGCAGACGATCAAGCTGATAATGAATGGTATCCAATCGGTGAGCGGTGAGGATACGAAAATGGCGACCGCCGCGAAAAAGAGCGCGGCGGAGGGCCGGCGCCCGAAAGGGGAGCCGCTCAAGAACAAGCAGATGACGTGATGTCATGGATTGTGCGCTGAAATGTGGCCTCAGGGACGCAGGTACAAATGGCACGAACAGCGGGCCAGAAGGGTGCAGGATGTCCGGAATCAGCACGGTAGCCGGACAAGATGGCCGTCGAACCGTGATTTCTACGGATTGTTGTTAAACTTTTTTCAGGAGGTAGTCTTATGAAACGTTTGCTCGCCGTCGCTTTAATTGTTGTTTCGGCCGTGCTCTTCGGTTTTCAGGCACAGGCCGCCAATGAGATCGTGGTCGGGTGTATCTCCGACCTGACAGGGACCTATGCCGCCCTGTCAAAACAGCAGGTTGATGCAGTGAACATGGCTGTTGACGAGCTCAACAAGAAGGGTGGAGTCATCGGAAAGAAACTGAGGGTAGTGGTCGAGGATTCCGCAACCAGCGTTTCGCTGGCGACCCAGAAGTTGGAGCGCCTCATTCTCGATCAGAAAGTGGACTTCGTCATTCCTCCGACCACGTCATCGGCTGTTCTCGCCATGATGCCCGTTGCGCTGAAGTACAACAAGCTCATGATGGTCACGCTGGCCCAGTCCATGAAGATCACCGGTGAGAACAGGAACAAGGTCACCTTCCGGTGCTTCGGCAACGGTGAGATCACCGGGAAGCCCCAGTCGAAGTGGATGGTGAAGAATCTGGGCAAGAAGTACTACATCATCGGCGCCGACTATGCCTGGCCAAGATCGACAGCGGAAGTCTACACGAAGTTCCTGAAACAGAACGGCGCTGAGATAATCGGCGAGACCTGGTTTCCTCTGGGAACGAAGGACTTCGCATCCTATTTCGGCAAGGTCAAGGCCGCGAAACCGGAAGTCCTGCTCATGATCTGCGCCGGCAACGATGCCGTGTCGCTTGTCTCCCAGGTCAAGCAGTATGGTCTTGGAAAGCAGATGAAACTCGCCGCCGACGGGTCGCTTGTGTCCGCCGATATCATCAAGGCGCATGGCAGCAACGCAGACGGCATCATCATAGCCGACTTCTACGTCTCCTCGATGGACACACCGGAGAACAAGGTTTTCGTGAAAAACTACATGGCCCGCTACAAAGACGCGCCGAGCAAGATGGCGCTCAGCTCCTATGAGGGTGTCATGTGGGTCGCGCAGGCCATCAAGCAGGTCGGCTCCACGGATACCGACAAGCTTGTCAAGGCCATTGAAGGCTCCACGTACAAGGGCCCCCAGGGAAGCAAGAAGATGGGTCCTGACCACCAGGCGGTTCTCGACGTTTACATGATCCAGATAGCCAATGGAGGACAGTACAAGATTTTGGAAAGGGCTAACTAGAAGAACACGGTGTGAAGGAGGAGAGGCGGCGTTCGGTTCGCCGCCCCTCCCTTTCACGATCTGCAATCGGTAGAAAGGAATATGCAGTCGGTGCTCGCATTTGAATTGGCCCGAGGAGGGAGGTAGCTCTTGATTGATTACCTGATATACGTAATTTTGCCGCAGGTTCTCCATGGTCTCGTGTGGGGTACGGTGATCGCCTTCATAGCATTGGGGCTCACCATCATATTCGGCCTCATGGATATTGTTAACTTTGCCCACGGCGAGTACTACATGGTGGGAGCCTTCATGGGGTACACGGTCATGAGCGTCATCCCGAACTTCTGGATAGCCGTGCCGGTCGCAGTGGCCTGCGTTGCCGTTCTGGGGCTGTTCACGGAATTCATACTCTTTCGAAGGCTGTACGGACGTGATCCGATCTTTCACCTCCTGCTCACATTCGGCCTCGGTATGATGTTCAGGGAAGTTGCGCAGCTCATCTGGGGCGCGGAGACGAAGAGGATGGACATGCCTGTGACCGCGACGGTCGAGTTTCTGGGCACTGTCTATCCCGTCTACAGGTTGCTTATCCTGGGCATTGGCATATGTGTGATCCTGCTCATATGGTATGCGCTGAGATACACGAGCGCGGGCGCGAAGATCAGGGCGGTGGCCCAGGACAGGACGATGGCCTGGGCGCTGGGCATCAGGGTTCCGTTGATCTATACAGGTGTCTTTGTGGGTGGTGTCGCTCTTGCCGGGTTCGCAGGAGTGCTCATGAGCCCCATCAATTTCGTCTACCCGACGATGGGCGTAGACGTTATCCTCCGGGCATTCATCGTCGTCGTCATCGGAGGACTGGGGAATGTCATGGGAGCGCTGTTTGCGTCTCTCCTGATAGGGGAGGTCGAGGCCCTCGCCTCCATCTGGATCTCGCCGACCATAGCGGAGACGCTTGTATTCGTGATCCTCATCATAACCATGATCGTCAGGCCTGCGGGATTGTTCGGAAAGGCAGGGGAGAGGTAGCGCTATGGCAAAGCTCAATTCCGGATCCAATTTTAAGAAAACATTTTTAGTCCACGCGATCATCCTTGCGGCGCTCGCTGTCCTGCCGTT
>JAAYAK010000082.1 GCA_012719415.1 Syntrophorhabdus sp. | reverse complement strand
GGTCCGCGAGATAGGCCATGTTGGCCACGGTGAGCGCCTTTCCCGTCATGACCCCGAAGGCCCCTTTCACGAGAAGGAGTCCGGTACCGGCAAGAAACCCCCCTATGACAGGATAGGGAACGAACCGTATAAGGTTGCCGGCCTTGAAGTAACCCAAAAGGAGAAAGAAGATGCCCGTCGCGCAGCCGGTGACCGCGATCGTTGCCACGACGGTGACAAAAGCGCCCTCCACGCAGATCTGATTCGGCACCCCTGCCGCGATCGCGGTCGCCATGAGGGCGATGACCGCGGCCGGGATCTCGTGGGGCCGGGCCACGGTGCCCGCGTAGGAACTGGCAAACGCCGTTATCGCGCCGAGAAGGAAGGCCCCGAAGAGTATCAGCTTGACGCCCGTGGCGATGTAGCCGGAGAGCGGGCCGGAGAATATGAGCGCCGAGAAGGCGCACCCCATGGCTATCGTGAGGACGCCGGAGATGAGCCCGGCGGTAAGGACCGTCAGGTACCGGCCAGTCTGCCCGGCCGTGGTTGAGCCACCTGCGCTGTCTGCCATATCTTCGTAACATACAGGGACAGCGACGTATTGTCAATCACAAGGTTGGACGGGATAATCGCGGCTACATACATCCCATGGACGCTGACAATTCGTCACTCGTTAATGATACCGGTCTTGCGAAGGAACTGCGATACCGTTACAACATCGACACGTTTCCTCAAAAGGAAGGACCGTACCGCACCATCATCAAGGAGGTCTCTGTCACCTGTTATCAGGTATCGGGCCTTGCCGCGCACAGCCGCCTCTATCAACCTGTCATCG
The DNA here is from genome assembly GCA_012719415.1 of Syntrophorhabdus sp. Classification (NCBI taxonomy): domain Bacteria; kingdom Pseudomonadati; phylum Thermodesulfobacteriota; class Syntrophorhabdia; order Syntrophorhabdales; family Syntrophorhabdaceae; genus Syntrophorhabdus; species Syntrophorhabdus sp. The sequence continues at coordinate 2,663 of JAAYAK010000082.1, read as the reverse complement.
TCTGGATCCCGACAGAGTCGCATGTTATTCTTGAGCGTGACATGTTCCGACCTGACGGACATGAGATGTGTTAATTCGAAGACTTCCTTCGGCTGGATATTGTACCTGGAAGAAAAGACGGGTCTCGTGAGGACCTTGAAGAGCTCGTTTGATTGTTCCTCCGAGAGTATTGTGATGAACCGATCGTTCCTCCAGGCATCAATGAGTATGGATGGGGAACCGCCGGGAGCGATAAGTGAGGAGATCCATACGTTCGTGTCGATAACGACTCTAACGGGCACGCTTTTCTTCCCGTACCTCGCCAATCGCCTGACGTATGTCCTTATCAATCTCCTTTTTGCTGAACCGCGCGGTCTTGTTTCTCAGTGTTCGGATAGTGGTGTCGAACCGTCTCTGCCAGTCGTCCTCGGAGATGATCTGTATCTGGACCCTTTGCTTGTCTTTCAAGCGCAACTTCTTTACGGGCTTGAAAACTCCCTCTTCGTAGATGGCCTCTATGACTCTTGTCATGTTACTGCTCCTTGCGTGTGTCCCCTTGTCCCGACAGGCCCCGCTTCCTGTAATTCTATATGAAGAAGTGTCCGATATCAACAAGGTAATCACATTCCCGGAAAGCGCCATCAGCCCCTTGGGTCGGGAGGACGGCTACAGCGGCTCTCCCTGCTTCGTCATGCCACTCGAGACCTCAGACGTGAAGAACGTGACCGTCTAGACGCGCGCCGTCACTTGTCCCCGAGCATTCTCAGGTTGTTGCGGGCGTACTCGAAGGTCGGGTCGATCTCAAGGGCGCGGCGGTAGGCGTCGCGTGCCTCTTCCTTCCGGCCTTCCAGGTAATAGGCGTAGCCGAGGTTGTTGTGGGCCCGGGGGTTCCGTGGCGACTTGCGCACCGTGTCCTCCCACAGGGCGATCTCGCTGTGGTACACGCGGTTGCGGGCGATGGTGCAGCCACCGAGCACGATGGCGAGGCACAGGGCAAGGACCGCGAAGGCACGCACACCCTCCTTGAGGCGGAACATAAGCCAGGTCATCGCGACCGACGCCGCGAGGAAGATCCCCCAGCCCGCCTGGTAGAAATGGCGGTCGCTGACCGTGTCGATCCTCGGCACGAGGAGGTTGACGACCATCGTGTGGAGGAAGAACCAGCCTATCCCGAAGGAAAGCCAGGACACTCTCTTCCAGAGGCCCGCAAGTCCCAGCACCGCCAAGGATGCGAGGGCAAAGAGCTGCGGCGAAAACCAGGAGGCGCCGGACACCGAGCCCGGGTCGATGTTCAGCCGCCCCGGCAGGATGAGATGCGAGAGAAGGTCGCCCACCCCCGTGACCTGGTCGAGCAGGTTCGCCCGGAATCCCCTGAGATCGAGGCTGTAGAGAAGGAAGACCCGGTATCGCGGATGCGCGAGCACCACCCCCACCAGGATGGCAAGGACCGCCCAGTGCACGGACTGGCGCTTGAGGACCCTCCCGGCTCCCCTGCCCTCCCCTGCCGAGACCTCCCAGAGAACGAGGGCAAGAGGCAGGGTGATCCCCGTCTCCTTGGTCGCGACGGCGAAAAGGAACATCAGGGGCGACAGCACGTAAAGCAGGACCGTCTTCCCTTCCCGGCCGCCCTTCACGTACAGGGCAAGGCTTCCCAGGTAGAACATGGTCATGAGCGAAGCGCTGCGCCCCGTTATGTACGTGACCGCCTCCGTCCCGATGGGATGGAGCCCGAAGAGAAGGGCCGTCAGACAGGCAGCCGGGTAAAGGGCCCTTTCGGGCACGGTATCGGGCCTGCCCCTGAGAAAACTCATGGTCAAGCTGAAGACAAGGAATACGTTGACGAGATGCACGGCCAGGTTGAAGGCGTGGAAGCCGAAGACACCCGTCCGCGAGGTCTGGCACAGGGTGTAGGTAAACTTGAGCAGGGGGCGTATCCCGTGGAAACAATCCTGCCAGAAGGCAGACCAGGACTCAACTGAAGGGTTGAAGACGATGACGTTGTAGTCATCGAGCTGGAACACCCCGGTAAAAGAGTTCAGATAGGCAATAAGGACCGCGGCAAGCGGTGCGAGCGCGTATCCCGCGCGGCCCGCGTTCGTCACGACCTACTTCCCGAAGAAACCACCGACCTTCTTGAACACATCGACGACTCCCTGCACGGGATTGGCCGGATCGACGGACGGCACCGCTCCCACGGGATTGCCTGAGGATTGACCGCTCCGCCGGGACGTGTATCCCCTGCCCGTCGGCGCCGTCGTGGTCTGGGCCGGGGCGGTGGGAATCTCGGGTCTTCGGGCGACGATCGTCGAACCCGTCGCCTCCGCGAGAGGTATCTCCTTGCCTCCCACCGCATTGTAAACGATCGCCTTCAGGTTGTAGGTCGTGGCATAGTCCACGCGCAGGTTGAGAGACTCTCCCTGGCCCAGGAATTTCGTGCCTCCCACGTACATCCACCTGTATCGAAGGTTTCCCTTTACCCAGGGCGCCGCGTCGACGCTCACCTGGAAGAGAACGTTGTCGCCCACGAAGGCGGCGGGCGGATTATACATGTGGACGCTCCTGATAACGGGAGGGATATCCTCGATGAGCTTCGTATGGTCCGCGTTCCAATCCACGGCCCCGTGCTCCGACACGTAGATGGGGCCGAGATAGTTGTCGGCGTCCATCGTGAACCAGACCTTTCC
>JAAYAK010000081.1 GCA_012719415.1 Syntrophorhabdus sp. | reverse complement strand
TCCTCCTCGGCGAAGGCGGCATCGGCGGAACACGCATTTCCGCCAACGAAATGGCCGAACTGGCCGGAACCATCCCCTACGAAATACTCTGCAAGATATCGAGAAGGATCAAACGGGTATACATCTAGCGGACAAAAGGTCATCGGTTATGGGTTATAGGTCATAGGAGAGAGGATGAAGCCTTTCCTATCACCCATCACCCATCACCCGTCTTTATTCGTTGTTATCCGGGTATCTCTGCATGATGTTGCGGATGACGTCGAGGATGGAGAAGAAGACGTCGAGCATCTCGGGGTCGAAGTGCTTGCCCCGCTCGCCGTCCATCGTTTCGAGGACGCGCTCTTCCTCCCAGGGTTCCTTGTAGGACCTTCCCGAACTCAAGGCGTCGAAGACGTCAGCGATGGCGACGATGCGGCCGAAGAGGGGGATCTCCTCCTCTTTCTTGCCGATCGCCCGGCCGCTCAAGTCCTCGAAACCCCGCAGCGGCTCGCCCGTCTTGAAGTCGATGTAACCGGGGTAGCCCTTGCCGTCCCACCGTTCGTGGTGGTTGAGGGCGACAAGGAAGGAGGCCCTGTCGAAATCGGATCGCTGGTGGGCGAAGAGCTGTGCCCCGAGGTAGGTGTGCTGTTTCATCACCTCGTACTCGTAACTGTCGAGGCGGGCCGGTTTCTTGAGGATGAGGTCCGTTATGGCCACCTTGCCCACGTCGTGGAGCATGGCGGACATCTTGAGGATGTCCTTGTTCTGCTCCACCTCCGCCTTGCTGATGCCTTTTTTCGCCGCCCATGCCTCGTAGAGCTCGACGGAATAGGACGAAACGCGGTTGACATGGGCGCCCGTTTCCATGGGGTCCCTGAGCTCCGCCATTTTGATCATGCGCAGGATGATGTCGCGTGTCATCGTGGCCCGTTCGACGGCGATGGCGGCATTGTTGGCAAAGTGGACGACGAAGGGCTCGTCGTCGGATTGAAAGGGGACGATCTGCCCGTCGCGGGCTGTGGCGTTTATTAGCTGGAGTACCCCGACCACCTCGTCGGCGTGCGTCTTCAGTGGGAAGGAAAGCACGGACTGCGTCTTGTATCCGGAGAGCTTGTCGTAGGAAGGGTCGAATGAAAAGGGTACGTTCCCGTCGAGATGGTAGACGTTCTCGAGGTTCAAGACCACTCCCGTGTTGGCGACGTAGCCCGCTATGGACTGGTTATTGACGGGTATGGTGAAGGTTGAGTAGATGAGCTTTTTTCCGGCGGGAAGCTGTTTCTGCAGCGTGTCATTCTGGGTGTAGCGGAAGAGGAGAGTATCGCCATCCTTTATGTAGATGGACCCCGCGTCGGCGTTCGTCAGGTAACGGGCCTTCGTGAGGATGCGTTCCAGGAGGATATCGATATCCCTTGTCTGGATCACTTCAAGGCCGACATTGAGGACTTCCTGGAATTTCTTCCGCTCGTCTATCATGTCATGTGTGCAGGGTCTCGCGAATGCGTGCCGGCAGACGGCGTCTAGCCATAGTTGCCGAGCACGTACTCGAAGCGCGCCTTGAAGTCTTCCGGCGACATGTTGGCGGTCCGGGCGAGGTGAGCCAGATGGGAGCCCTCGAAGTCCTCCCTCTCAAGGCGTATCATGTATTTCCTGGCGACTTCATACGTCTCCGTCGCCATATCCACCGTCCTGATCTTGACCTTCCCCGTCTTGTAGTCGATGATCTCGACGAAAGGAAGGGGTCTCAGATTGCCTTCGTAGGCGACTATCATGGAGCCGGTGCCGCCTTTCAGCAGATACCTGACTGCACCATAGCCGAGATTGCGTGTATATTCCACGTCGAAAGGTATCGGGTTGGCGGCGCGGAGCTCGTAGCCGATGTTCTTGTCCACGATCCCGACCTCGAGACCCATTTCGGAGAGGGTCTTGTTGACGAAATCCCTGAGGACTCTTCCCAGTTGTATCTCCGAAAGCTTCAACTCACCTTTCTCGTTACGCTCCACTTCCTCATGTTTGCTGAGTTCTTCGAGGTCGAATTTTTCCGATATCCCTTCAGCAAGGATGGCGACACCGTAATCCCTGTCCATGCTCTTTCGTTTCACGATGGAACCCGTGAGAATGTCGGCGACCTTCTTGAAGGAGAGCTTTTCCTCGGGGAATTCTTCGGGTATGAGGGATAGAGTCGCGCCGGCTGCTTTGCCCATGCCCAGCGCCAGGTGCCCCGCGTGCCTTCCCATCGCCGTGATGAAATACCAACGGCCCATGGTGCGGGCATCCTCGATGATGTTGTTGACGATGTAGACACCGACGTGGCGGGCGGTCTGGAAACCGAACGTGGAGAACCCGCCGGGCAAGGGTATGTCGTTATCGATCGTCTTCGGGGTGTGCACGACACTTACCGAGCCGCGTGCCTCACGCTCGATCCAGTTCGCCATGTAGAGGGTCCCATCGCCCCCGATGGTGATGAGGTATTTGATGCCAGCCCCTTTCAGGGTCGACATGAGGGTCTTGAACTTCGCCTTGGCGTTTTCCGGTTTGTCCCGGGACGTCCTGAGGATGGACCCCCCGGAGGCGTGGATCCGGGAGACGTCGTCGATGGTCAGGGGCATGAATATGTCTTTCTGTCCCTCGAAAAGGGCCTTGAAACCGCCCTTGATACCGACGACCTTCTTCCCCGAATTAATGGCCTCGATGGTCGCGGCGCTGATCACGCCGTTGATGCCCGGCGCGGGCCCGCCGCCGACAATAATTCCAATGGTCTCTGCGTTCATGGTCTACATTGTGCATCTTTCCATCTTTCTTTGCAAGGGTTTTTGTACTATCCTGTTCCCGGTATCGGGGCCGCGATGAAGATCGGTTTCCATGTTTCCATAGCGAAGGGATTCGACGACGCGCTGAAGGGGGCGAAGGTGCTCGGGTGCGAGGTGGCGCAGATCTTTGTGAAGAATCCCCGGTCCTGGGAACGAAGGGAAATGTCCGACGCCGACCTCGCGGCCTTCGGCCGCCTGTCGGCGGAGATACCCGTTTTTGCCCACCTGTCCTACCTTCCCAACCTCGCGAAGATCGACGGGGACGAGCGGAACCTTAGAGGGCTTCTCCATGAGGCCGCCCTGTGCGAGAAACTCGGGATCGGGTCTCTCGTCGTTCACCCCGGGTCCCGTCCCGACAGGCTTTGGGGCGCGAAAATGACCGCCGAGGCGATAGATCGCGTTCATGACAGACATGATGTAACGGTTCTCATCGAGAACACCGCCGGGCAGGGGAACGTTATAGGAAGGGACATCGAGGAGCTGGCTCGCATCTACGAGAGCGTTTCCAACAAGGGGAAGACCCTGTTCTGCGTCGATACGGCACACCTCTTCGAATCGGGATGCGACGTGAGGAAGAAAGGTACCTGGAAGGGGTTCCTCGATGAGTTCGAAAGGACGCTGGGACTCGACAGGATCGGTCTCTTCCACCTTAACGATTCAAAGGCGGGGGCCGGTTCCCATGCCGACCGTCACTGGCATATCGGCCAGGGTGAGATCGGCCTCACATTCTTCCGGACGCTCGTGCGGGACAAAAGATTTGCCCATCTGGCGGGCGTCATGGAGACGCCGAAGATGGGCAATATGGACGAAGTCAATATGGAGGTTATGCGCTCGCTACTTCCTCCGCTGGTGCCGCGTTCTTCTTCTTAATTTTTTATATTTGTGCTTCCTGATCTTCTTCTTCCTCCACTTCATCACACTGCCCATTGCTCCACCTCTTTTGGTATATGAAAGTCAAAAACTGTTTGTCCAGAGTTCG
>JAAYAK010000080.1 GCA_012719415.1 Syntrophorhabdus sp. | reverse complement strand
CGCTGAAGAAGATAGTCAACAGGAGCCGCAACCTGCACAGGGCGCTCAACAACAGGCGCGGCATGAGCAGAAAGGACGAGAAGCCGCCACAAGACCACTGGAAGAGAAGGTTCCCCGAGATCGAGGAGAACCTCATGTCCGCGTACTATACGTTCAAGGGCTGGAACCAGGACGGCGTTCCCACAAAGGAACGGCTGCATGAGCTGGATCTCGATTACGTTGCGGAAGACTTAGAAAAGAGAGGGATATTGAAAGATGGCCAAGATTAAGAAGAAAGTCAAGACGATCAAGGTTGATGCCGATAAGTGCAACGGTTGCCGGGGATGCGAGCTAGTCTGTTCCGCCTTTCACTCAACGCCCAGGTACAGCACGATCAATCCGGCACGGTCCCGCATTCAGATAATCCGTCACCCGCTGAAGGACATATGGCTTCCCATATTCGCGGGTGAATATACCCCGGCGGAATGCATGGGCAGGGAGAAGTATGTGATCGACGGCAAGGAATACGATGAGTGCACCTTCTGCAGGGCCACCTGCCCGTCGAGGGACATATTCAAGGAACCCGACTCCGGCTTGCCCCTCAAGTGTGACATGTGCGAAGACGAGCCGCCCCTCGAACAGCCGAAGTGCGTCGAGTGGTGTCTCAATGACGTCCTTGTTTACGAGGAGAGGGAGGAGGAGGTCGAAGAGAGCGTTGAGATGGAGAAGGTCGAGACGGGCCTTGTATCCATGATCGATAAGTACGGACTGGACAAGGTCGCGGAGGCCATAGCCCGGATATCCCAGAAGGATTAGACGTCAAGATAACTTAAAGAGGATGGATACGTGGAAATTATAGCCCCCTTTCAAGAGGTAATAGACGAGATAAAGGAGAAAGGCGGAGACGCCGTCAAGTACTGCTACCAGTGCGGCAAGTGCGATACCGTCTGTCCCTGGAACAAGGTGCGCAAGTTCAGCATGAGAAAGCTCATCCGCGAGGCCACGTTCGGCATCAGCGAGATCGAGAAGGAAGAGATCTGGCGGTGCACCACCTGCGGCAAGTGCCCCCAGCGCTGCCCCAGGGATGTCAAGCAGATCGACGACATGATGGCGATACGCAGGATGGCGACGGGCTACGGGGTCTTTGCCGGTCCCGTCAAACCATACCGCACGGTCGCCTCGGGCCTCTCCGGCCAGGGCAACCCCTTCAACGAAGACAGGAAGACCAGGGGCGCCTGGGCCGAGGGCCTCGGTGTCAAGCCCTTCAAGGAAGACATGGAGTACCTGTACTTCCCGTGCTGCTACTGCAGCTACGACCCCAGGCTCAAAAAGGTCGCCCAGGCCACGGCGAAGGTCCTGAAAAAGGCGGGCGTCAGCTTCGGCATCCTCGGCGAGAAGGAGAACTGCTGCGGGGAAAGCATCCGCAAGACGGGCAATGAGGACCTCTTCAAGAAACTCGCGAAGGAGAACATCAAGGCCTTCGTCGATGCGGGCGTCAAGAAGATACTGGTCTCCTCCCCTCACTGCTACCACACATTCAAGAACGAATATCCCATGTTCAAGGTCAACTTCGAGGTGGTCCACATCTCCCAGCTTCTGCCGCAGCTCATCGCTGAAGGGAAGCTCAAGCTCTCGGGAGAGTACGCGAAGAAGGTCGCCTATCACGACCCCTGCTATCTCGGCCGGCACAACGGCATCTTCGACGACCCCCGGGACGCGCTGAAAGCGGTTTCCGGAGTCGAGCTCACCGAACTGCCCGAGGCGCGCATGGACAGCACCTGCTGCGGCATGGGCGGGGGCAGGGTCTGGGCGGAAACGGAAAAGCACGAACGCTTCTCCAATATCAGGGTAGAACAGGCTCTCGAGGTGGGCGCGAAAGAGCTCATCACCGCCTGCCCGTACTGCATCACCGCGCTTGAGGATTCAAGGCTGGTCATGAACCATGCCGACGATATAGAGGTCAAGGACATAACGGAAGTCATCCTGGAAGTTATATAGCATACAAGAAAAAAACCGATGAGGTGATAGAAAGTGGAAAACGTTATATCGCTCAACGAAAACATTAAAGAGCTGTGCAAGAGCCGCGCGGCCGGCAACTTCGGCGACGTCATGGTCGTCGGCGGCGGCATAAGCGGCATTCAGGCATCCCTGGACCTCGCCACGGCGGGATTCAGGGTATACCTGGTCGAGAAGTCGCCGTCGATCGGCGGGCACATGGCCCAGCTCGACAAGACCTTCCCGACCAACGACTGCTCGATGTGAATTCTCGCGCCTAAGCTGGTCGAGGTCGGCCGGCATCCGAACATCGAAGTGCTCACCTACACGGAAGTTGAGAACGTGGAGGGAGAAGCAGGAAATTTCAACGTAACACTTCTGCGGAAACCCCGCTACATCAAAGAGGACAAGTGCACGGGCTGCACCGTCTGCGTGGAGTACTGCCCGGTGAAGTATCCGGACCAGTACAATCAGGACATATCGATGAACAAGGCGGTCCACGTCTATTTCGCGCAGGCCATCCCGCTCATCACCTACATCGACGAGAGCTGTCTCTATCTCAAGGAGAAGAAATGCCGCATCTGTGAGGCGGTCTGCAAGAATGACGCGATAGATCTCAACCAGCAGCCTGTGAAGGAAGACATCAACGTCGGCGCCATCATCCTCGCCCCCGGTTTCGAGCCTTTCGATCCGAAAGTGAGAGAGGAGTACCGCTACGGCGAGTTCCAGAATGTCGTGACGAGCATGGACTTCGAGAGACTCCTGTGCTCCACCGGCCCTTACGCCGGCGAGATCCTCCGCAAGTCCGACCTGAAGCACCCCCACAACATCGCCTGGATACAGTGCATCGGCTCCCGCCAGGTGATCGAGGGCGGCAACAGCTACTGCTCCGCGGTCTGCTGCACCTATACCCAGAAGCAGGTCATCCTGACGAAGGACCACGACGCGGACGCGAAATGCACCATCTTCCATAACGACGTGCGCGCCTACGGCAAGGATTTCGAGCGCTACTACGAGCGGACGCAGAACCTTCCGGGCATCAGGTTCTTCCGGAGCTATCCGTCAATTGTCAAAGAAGATCCGGTGACGCACAATGTCACCATACGGTACAGCACCCCCGAGGACGGCGTCATCGAGGAAGAATTCGACATGGTCGTTCTCTCCATCGGCATGAACCCTCCCAAGGGCGTGGAAGAGATGGCAAAACAGTATGGTATTGAGCTTGAGGAACATAGTTTCTGCAGGATCGATCCCACGAACCCCATGCTGACGAACAGGCCGGGCATATTCGTGAGCGGCGCCCTCCAGGGGCCCATCGATATTCCCGAGTCCGTTTTCAGCGCCTCCGGCGCCGGTTCCCAGATCGGCGAGTTGCTCCAGTACAGAAGGGGCAATCTGGCGAAGGAAAGGATCTACCCCGAGGAGAAGGACGTGTCCCAGGAAGAGCCCAGGGTCGGCGTTTTCGTCTGCCACTGCGGTGCCAACATCGGCAGGATCGTCAATGTTCCCGGAACGGTCGAGTATTGCAAGACCCTCCCCAACGTCGTCTACGCCCAGGAGCAGCTGTTCTCCTGTGCCACCAACTCGGCGAGGGAGATAACGGACAAGATAAAGGAAGAGGGTCTAAACCGCGTCGTCGTGGCGGCCTGCTCGCCGAGGACCCTGGAACCCCTCTTCAGAGACACCCTCCGCGAGGCGGGGATCAACCAGTACTACTACGAGATGGCGAACATCAGGGAGCATAACTCCTGGGTACATCAGAAGGAGAAGGAAGAGGCCACGGAGAAGGCCCATGACATCATCAGGATGTCCGTGGCACGGGCCTGCCAGCTGGAACCCCTCCAGGAATTCGACCTGCCCGTGGACAAGAGGGCCCTTGTCGTCGGCGGCGGCATCGCCGGCATGAACTGCGCCCTGTCCATAGCGAACCAGGGCCATGAGGTCCACCTCATAGAGAGAGAAAAGGAATTGGGGGGCATCGCGAACAGGATCCACACAACGCTCCAGGGCCTTGATGTTCAGGAGTACCTGAAGGACCTCAAATCGAAGATCTACCAGCATCCCCTCGTTCACGTGTACCACAAGGCAAAGATAACCGAGGCGACAGGCTATGTCGGGAACTTTGTGACCACCGTGGAGTCCGCCAGCAAGGGGTCCACGGTGATAAAGCACGGCGCGGCGGTCGTCGCCATCGGCATCGACATGTACACGCCCACGGAGTACCTCTACGGACAGGACGAAAGGGTCCTGACCCACCTGGAGCTTGAAGAGAAGATAACCTCCGATGATGAGAAGGTCACGGGCGCGCAGAGCCTCGTGATGATCCAGTGCGTGGGCTGCAGGAACGAAGAGCGCAACTACTGCAGCAGGATATGCTGCAGCGAATCGATCAAGAACGCTCTCCTCCTCAAGGAGAAGAACCCCGACATGGACATCTACATCCTCTTCAGGGATGTGAGGACTTATGGATTCAACGAGGATTACTACCGCCTGGCAGCCGAGAAAGGCGTGAAGTTCATCCGTTACGAACCGGAAGATCCGCCTGTGGTGGAACCGGGCAAGGCCGAGGACAAGAGAGACGTTCTCAAGGTCACGGCGACGGATTACATCCTGGGCAAGAAGCTCGAGCTTGACGCGGACATCATCGCGCTGGCAGCAGCCGTCGTTCCTTCGGCGGCGACAAAAGAGGTCGCGAACCAGTTCAAGGTCACCCTGAGCCCCGATGGTTTCTTCAAAGAGGCGCACGTGAAACTGAGGCCTGTCGAATTCGCGACGGACGGTGTCTACCTCTGCGGCCTCGCCCACTATCCGAAGTTCATCCAGGAGACGATCAACCAGTCCTACGGAGCTGCCGGAAGGGTCCTTACCCTTCTGTCCAACGACATCGTCGTGGCCTCAGGCTCCGTGTGCGCCGTCGATGAAAAACGGTGCATGGGTTGCGGGGCATGCGTCGAGATTTGCACCTATGGCGCCCTTGAACTCAAGGATACGAAACAGGGCAAGAAGTGTGTGGTCAACCCCGTGCTGTGCAAAGGGGATGGCCTGTGCAATACCAAGTGTCCCACCGGGGCGATTCAGCTTCGTCACTACACCGACACCGAACTTGTCAGCGAGATCGATGTGGTTGTCCCCGAAGACGAGATAATGAAACAGATCGACGCGGCAGCGGCCGCAGATGCGTAAACCTATAGAAGGAGGTGGGAACGGATGAGTACGGCAAAATTCAAACCGAGAGTCCTTGGCTTCGCATGCAACTGGTGAGCGTACGGCGCCGCTGACCTGGCTGGAGTTTCCAGACTGCAATATACAACTGAAATGAGGATCATCCGCGTCATGTGTTCCGGAAGGGTGGACATGGGGTTCGTCCTCAGGGCCTTCGAGAACGGACTGGATGGCGTGTTCCTGGGTGCCTGCCACCTGGGCGAGTGCAACTACATCACACACGGGAATTATCAGGCCCAGAACATGGTTCTGCTTTTCAGGAGGATCATGGAGCATATAGGCCTCAATCCCGAGAGGCTCCGGATCAATTTCATGTCCGGTGCCGAGGCGAACGTTTTCACGGAATCCGTTAACGATTTCGTCAAGACCATCAAGGGTATCGGTCCCCTTGGAAAAGCGGAGGGCATGGACGCCGCGGAGCTCAAGACCCGCCTTGCCGAAGTGAAAAAGCTCATCCCTTACTTCAAGATCGTGAACAGGGAAAAGCTCACGACCCGTCTCGAGGGTCACGACCATGCCGAGGCAGAGAAGCTCTTCACGAAGGAAGAGATAGACAAACAGTTTGCCGAGGTCTTCTCGTACTGGATCGACCCGGAAAAGTGTCAGGCCTGTATGACCTGTGCCAGGCGCTGCCCTGTCGACGCGATCATCAGCGAGAAACAGAAGATCCACATCGTCGATCAGGACAAGTGTGTCCGCTGCGGGACGTGCTTCGAGGTTTGTCCTCCCAAGTTCCGCGCCATATCGAAGATCACCGGTCCGGTGCCTCCTCCTCCGCCCGAGGACAAGAGGGCCGTCGTCAGAAAAGGCAAGGAAGAAGCAGCTGGTTGATACCGGCTGACCATATGGAATAGCAAGCGAGGGTATCCATTCGGCAAGATCAGGCTGAATGGATACCTTTCTTATTGTCTCGAATCGGAAAAGGACTGATATCTGGAATTCGGGATGACGACACAACCAGGAAATGAAACACCTTCATCCGCGACACCCTTTGATTTTCAGGTGGGGTGTGGTATCTTGATGCCCATGGAGCCAAGGATCGTTCCCCGAAAGGAACACCGCATTTCGCGGAAGCACGTGAGCCCGAACGCGCTTCGCACGCTGTACCGGTTGCATTCCCGGGGCTTCATAGCCTACCTCGTGGGCGGCTGCGTACGTGACCTTCTTCTCGGGCGGACACCGAAGGATTTTGATATAGGCACGAACGCCACACCCGGCCAGATCAAGAGGCTTTTTCACAACTGCCGCCTCGTCGGTCGCCGGTTCAGACTGGCACACCTGCGTTTCCAGGATGAGATCGTGGAGGTGTCCACCTTCCGTCGCTCAGCCGACCCTTCGGACGCGGTCGAGCCCGATGAGACGACCCAGGGCCGGCGCCACGTCCGCCACATGAAGGATGCGAACGGGATGGTTCTTGCCGACAACATCTTCGGGACACCCGAGGAGGACGCACTCCGCCGCGACTTCACCATCAACGCCCTTGCGTACAATATTGCCGACGCTTCCGTCGTGGATTACTGTACGGGCCTTGCCGACCTGAAGGACCGGCTCATCCGTTCCATCGGCGACCCGCGGGTGCGCTTCACGGAAGACCCGGTACGGATGCTCCGCGCCGTGAGGTTTGCGGCGTCCCACGGCTTCGACATAGAGACGACTGCGTGGGAGAGTATCCGTGAGCTTTGTTCGACCATATCCCGTGTTTCTCCCTCACGGCTCTACGAGGAGATACAGAAGCTCTTTCTCCTTGGTTTCGCGTGCCCGACCTTCGCCCTGCTCGAGACAAGCGGGCTCCTTGCTTCTCTTTTTCCCGACCTTGCCGGCTGGATGCGGGAACGTGACGGCCATTTGGAGGTGCTGGGAAGGAACCTCGCCGGGATCGACGAGGTGGTTCGTGATGGGCAAGGGGCATCGGTGGCGCTTCTTCTGGCCGCACTCTTCGGCCCCCGGTTGGAGGAGGCCGCCCTTTTCCGTCACCGGGAAGGCATCCCGAGGCGTCAGGCGCTGGATGAGACCTGCGCGGGATTCCTGAAAGAGATCTCTGAGAGCGCTCACATTCCCGGCCGCGTGGGCGCCAGGTTGAACGCGATCCTTGCCCTCAAGACCTCCCTGTGCAGAATGCCGCCCCGCAGACCCTCCACGCTTGCCGGCAGGCCGGAGTTTGCCGAGACGCTCATGTACCTTAAGGTCACCGCCGGAGCCGAAGGGGAACGTCAGGCGGCGCTCGCGTGGTGGAAGGCCTACCTTCTTGAGAATCCTCCTGCGGAACCGGCAGAAGCACCGGCGGAGGAGACCCCTCGAAAGAAGCGAAGACGCAGGCGAAGGAAGCCCCGCCGCCGAGGCGGCGAGACGGTTCAGGAAGAGGGCGCCGGGCATGGCCGGTGAAAACATCACGGAACTCGAATTCCTTCTGTCATACGATATCCTGAAACAGCTTACGAGCGCGATGGAGCGGACCGGATGCTCTGCGGCGGACATCATCGAACAGGCATTGAGGCGGTTTTTGTGCACGGACAAACAGGGCAATGCCGTCTATCTTTCGGCCCCCATCAACGCGCTCGTGGAGGGGCTTTACGTTGAGAACACCACCATAGGCGAGGTCAGGCAGCACGGCGATTTTGGACTCGGGACATTCAATTATCTCGACGGGGAGATGCTCCTTCTCGACGGCAAAGTGTACCAGATACGGTCAGACGGGAATGTGTACGACGTGGGTGACGATGAGAGATCGCCCTTTGCCTGTGTGACCTTTTTCAGCCCCGATACTTTCGACGACATCAACGGGGATTGCGGTGTCTCAGACCTTACCACCCTTCTCGACAGGCTCATACCCTCCCGCAATATGCTCTACGCCATCCGTGTGGATGGCATCTTCAGCAGCGTCCGATGCCGGGCGGCTTCGAGGTCGGAGAATTACATGCCCCTCGTCGAGGCTACCCGCGACCAGTCCGTCTTTGATTTCCAAGATGTGAGAGGGTCTCTTGCCGGGTTTTACACCCCGGCGTTCATGGCATCCCTCAATGCCCCCGGCTTTCATCTCCATTTCCTGGCCGAAGACCGCCGCCACGGCGGGCACCTCATCGACTGCACGCTCAAAGAGGCCCGCATAGGCATTCAGCATGTGCCGCGCCTCGAAGTGGGACTGCCCGTTACCCTGGATTATCTTACCGTGGACCTCACGCGGGATATTGGCGAGGACCTGGAAAAAGCCGAGAAATGACGGACACGGGATTCAAGACCACCTTCCGCATAGTCAAGATGGACTGCCCCTCGGAAGAGCATCTGATCAGGATGAAACTCAAGGGAATGCCCTCGGTACAGGCTCTCGTATTCGACATACCGAACCGGAAACTGGAGGTGTATCATACGGGCCGCCCCGGGGACCTCCTGGAGCTTCTCGAGGACCTTCGTCTGGGAGCATCCGTCGTGTCCTCCGAACAGATGGAGCCCCCTGCCGATGCGGACGCGGACCGCATCCAAACCCGTATCCTGTGGCAGGTCCTTGTCATCAACGTTACGTTCTTCGTGGTCGAGATGATCGCAGGCCTCATCGCGAGCTCCATGGGGCTCGCCGCCGACAGTCTGGACATGCTGGCGGACGGCATAGTCTACGCCCTTGCCCTGTTTGCCGTCGGAGGGGCTGCGGCGCGCAAGAAGAGGATCGCCGGGATTGCCGGGTATTTTCAGGGTGCGCTCGGTGTGCTGGGGTTCGTCGAGGTTGTCCACCGCTTTCTCGGACGGGGGGAAGCCCCTGATTTCCTCACGATGATCATCGTCTCCGTCTTCGCCCTCGCAGCCAACGCCATCTGTGTGATTCTCCTCCAGAGATCGAAAAGCGATGTCCACATGCGGGCGAGCCTGATATTCACATCCATGGACGTGATAGCCAATTTCGGTGTCATCGTGGCCGGAGTCCTCGTGTACCTTACGAGATCGAACATCCCGGACCTCGTGGTGGGATCCATCGTCTTCATCCTCGTGCTGCAGGGAGCGTACAGGATACTGAGGCTGGCGAGGTAGAAACCGATAAAACCGTTGGAACCGTTGGAACCGATAAAACCGTTGGAACTGTTGTCTGCTTGGTGTGGTTTTTGCCTGAAACCTGAAATCTGAAACCATCTTTATCCTTGAACCTTTGAACCGGTTTTCACTTGACGGGGATGATGGAGTTCCATATGGGGGGGAGGTAGCCGCTTTCTTCCCACATGTGGCCTGCCTCCTCGATGGAGATGCCCTGGGGTTCGCAATGCCCGTCTTCCTGGTCCTTCGGTTTCAGCATGCGGCAGCCGTAGGGTCTTTCGGAAAAGGGCAGTTCACAGCCGTCCTCGCGGAGGAAGACGCAACCCGTCCTCGCGTCGGGATCCTTGTAATGCGGTCGGACAACGCGCGCCATTATGTGCTCGTCGAAGAGAAGGACAATGGTGTACGTGCCGCTGACCACCGCGGCCCTTACCGCCTCCGCCGATCCGAACTCCGACGGCAGACAGTGACCGGGCTGCAGCCGGCAGCAACTCCCCCCGCACCGCGCACACATCTCCGTCTCGGGGTACCCTTCCTCACCTCTTTCTTCACGCATCGATCCCATATTACTCACCGGAGGTTCAATAGTTCAAGACAGAAAAGACGGTTTCAGGTTTCAAGTTTCAGGTTAAACGACAGGGTATTGGCGCACCCGTCGCTAACGGTTCCAACGGCTCCAACGGTTCTAACGGTTCTAACGGCTCTAACGGTTCTAACGGCTCTAACGGTTTCTATTCCTTTTCCTCAGGTTTTTCCTCGCCCTTCGTCTCCTGCGCGGTGTCCGGGGCCTTCGTCAACGCGTCCGCTTTTGCCACCCAGCCGCCGCCCATCGCCTTGTACAGGTTGACGATGGATATGAAGGCCGAAGCATTCGTCTGCACGGCGCTCAGCTCGGCAGGGAAGAGCTGTTGCTGCGCGTTGAGCACGGTGAGATAGGGTGTGTAGCCGCCGTTGTACTGAAGGTTTGCCAGCCTTGCGTATTCCTTGTAGGCGGTAACCTTTCTCTGTTCGGCTGTGAGCTGTTCCTGTACCTTCCGGCGGGAGATGAGGGCGTTCTCCGTGTCGGCGAAGGCGTTCTGTATCGCCTGCTGGTAGGCGTAAAGGGCGGCCTTCTGCTGTGCCTCGGCCTGCCTGAACTGCCCCAGTATGCCGCCTCCCGTGAATATGGGACCCGTGACGGTGCCTACGTAGTTCCAGGCGGCGCTGGGACCGATGAAGAGGCTCGAGAGGTCTTCGCTTGTCCAGCCGGCGTTGCCGGTAAGGGATATCCTGGGGAAGAACTGCGCTTTCGCGGCACCGATCTGTGCGTTGGCAGCTATGAGGTTCTGTTCCGCCTGCAGGACATCGGGACGCCGCTCAAGAAGGTCTGAGGGCAATCCCGCGGGGACGGGTGGCATTGTGAGCTCGGCCAGCTTGAGTCCCCGCTCGAGGGGACCCGGGTTGCGGCCGAGGAGTATGCACAGGGCGTTCTCGGTCTGGGCGATCTGGACCTCGATCTGCGGTATCTGGGACGCCGCGGTCTCATACTGCGAACGTGCCTGCTCCACGGTCATGCCCGACACCTGGCCGTACTTGTTCTGTAATTCAAAGATCCTCACCGACTCCTTGTATGTGTTCAGGGTGTCGCGGGCGATGACGAGCTGCTCGTCGAGGGCCCTGAGCTGGATATACGTGGAGGCCACCTCGGCGGTCAGCGACAGAACGACTCCCCGCCGTGCTTCCATGGTCGCATACAGGCTGGCGCGGGCCGATTCCGTCAGGCGCCTCAAGCGTCCCCAGAGGTCGATCTCCCAGCTCGCCCCGCCGAGGGCCTGGTAGTTGTTGTACGGGTTCTGGGTGGGCACGGTTATGTTGTTCTTGGAAACCTGCGTCCGTTCCGCCGATCCATTGTACGATATCTGTGGGAAGAGCGCGGAGCGGGTCGTCATCAGGCCGCCCGCGGCCCGTTCGACGTTGGCCGCCGCGATCTTCACGTTCTTGTTGTTGACGAGCGCCTCGGCGATGTACTTGTCGAGAACGGGGTCGTTGAACTGTTTCCACCATTCGCTGTCGGCGGCGTCGGTCTTACCCTCTCCATCCCCGTAGCGGTAGGCCTGGGGGGCATCGATCTCGGGGCGCTTGTAATCGGGACCGATGGCGCATCCCGCCGCGAGGATGGCAATTGCGAGAAGGAGGATGAGTTTCTTCACCATGTCAGCCTTCCTCCTTCTCCGGCGTCGCGCCGTCGGGCGGGGCCGGTTCCCTCTGTGCCCCGGAAGATCCCTTCTCCGGTACGAACTCCTTCTTTCCCGACTTCTCCGCCCACCTGTCGAAGATGTAGAAGAACAGGGGAACGTAAAGCATGGCCAGAGTTGTCTCGCCTATCATACCGCCTATGATGCCCGTGCCGATGGAGTGACGGGCGTTTGCGCCGGCGCCGGTGGCGATGGCCAGCGGCAGGACACCGAAGATAAAGGCCAGCGAGGTCATGATGATCGGCCGCAGACGCTGTTCACCCGCCTGGATCGTGGCGTCCATGATGGAGAGGCCCTGCTTGCGGAGGTCCGCGGCGAAGGCGACGCGAAGGACCGCGTTCTTTGCTCCCAGGCCGATAAGAACGAGGAGGCCTATCTGGAAGTAGACGTCATTCTCGAGTCCGCGTATCCAGTTAAAGAAGAGGGCGCCAAGGATGCCGAAGGGCACGGCCGTCATGACGGACCCCGGCATGACCCATGATTCGAACTGGGCCGCAAGGATGAGAAAGACTATGATGAGGCCGAATATGAAGGCCGATGACGAGGTCCCTCCCGATTGTTTCTCCTGGTAGGCGAGGCCGGACCACGCGAATCCGTAGCCTTGCGGCAGGACCTCGGCCGCGACCTCCTCCATGGCCTTGATGGCCTCTCCCGAGGAACGGCCGGGTGCGGCGCTGCCCGTGATCTGGGCGGCGGGAAAGCCGTTGAAGCGACTCATCAGGTCGGGCCCTGTCACGTAGCTGGTCGTTACCACCGCGGAGAGAGGCACCATCTCGTCATTGTTGGATCTCGTGTAGAGCTTCGTTATGTCCTGCGGGCCCCTCCTGTAAGGTGCGTCGGACTGGAGCGTGACGTTCCAGACACGGCTGTACTGGTTGAACTGGCTCACCACAATGGAGCCGAACTGCGCCTGCAGGGCGCTGTACACGTCGGACACTGGCACATCGAGGAGCATGGCCTTGGAGCGGTCGACATCGGCTTTGAGCTGTTGCGACGTGGCCCTGAACGTGGAATTGAGGCTCGCCAGTTCGGAACGCTGGCGGGCCTTTTCGATGAATTGCCTGGTAAGTTCGTTGAGGCGCGCCGGGTCTCCGGACCCCTTGTCCTGGATCCAGAACTCGAAACCCCCTGTGGTACCGATACCCGGGATCGCCGGAGGCGCGATGGGGATGAATATGCCTTCGTTGATGGTGCCCGCCTCCGCGTAAACAGCACCGGCCACCGCCTTGGAGTTCTCTTTTTTGGCGCGGCTGATAGACGAATAACGCTCTTTAAAGTCCTTGAGGGTAATGAAGAACGTGGACGCGTTGGCTTTGTACTGGCTGTCGAGAAGGCTGTAACCGTTGACAACGGTCCGGTCCGCCACCGCCGGCTGCTTTGCGAATATCTTGTCTATCCTGTCCGCGGTCTGGGAGGTGCGCTTGAGGCTTGCCGCATCGGGCATGACAAGGGCAGCCATGAGATAGCCCTGATCCTCGTTGGGGACAAAGCTCGTCGGGATAGCGTGGAAGAGATACAACAGAAAACCGACGAGGACGGCAAGGATGCCGAAGGCGATGGTCATCCGCTTGATCATCATCACGACGGCATCGCCAAAACCTACGGTGAAGCGGTCGAAACCGCGGTTGAACCAATCGAAGAAGCGGTTGAAGTATTTGAAGATACCCTTCTGTGAGGGGGTCGAGTGCTTGAGAAGAAGGGCGCACATGGCCGGTGTCAGGGTGAGCGCGATGAACCCGGAGAGCGCCACGGATATGACGATGGTGATGGCGAACTGCTTGTAGAGCTGCCCCGTCGTTCCCGGCAGGAACGCGGCGGGGATGAAGACGGAGGCCATGACAAGGACGACGGCAATGAGCGACGTGCCGATCTCCTCCATGGCCTTTATCGTCGCGTCCTTGGGCGGCATGTGCTTCTTGACCATGTTTCGTTCCACGTTCTCCACGACGACGATGGCGTCGTCGACGACCATGCCGATGGCGAGAACGACCCCGAAGAGCGTGAGCATGTTGATGGAGAACCCGAGGGCGAGCATGCCGCAGAAGGTGCCTATCAGCGAAACGAAGATGGCGACGGTGCAGATGATGGTTGACCGGAAGCTCTGCAGGAAGAGATAGACGATGAAAACGACGAGCAGGATCGCCTCGAAAAGAGTGTGGACGACCTCCTCTATGGAGATGCGCACGAAGTCGGTGGTGTCCAGGGAGATCTTATACTCGATGCCGTCGGGCATGGATTTTTTCAATTCCTCCATGGTCTTCCGCACGGCCGCGGAGACGTCGAGCCCGTTGACGCCGGGCTGCTGGTAGACGGCGATGGGGGTGGCGGGAATCCCGTTCACCTTGTTGTCGTCGATATACTGTTTCCGTCCGACCTCAGCGCGGGCGACATCCCCCACCTTGACGATGGCGCTGCCATCCCGGCTTGTCTTCAATATTATGTCTTCATACTGTTTGGGGTTTGTAAAGGGTGATTGCGTCACGACGGGCAGGGTCAGCTGGACCCTGTCGTCGCTTGGCTGCTGACCCACCTGCCCGGCGCCCCAGAGCGCGTTCTGCTTGGCGACGGCATTCTGGATGTCGCTGGTGGTGACGCCGAGCGATGCCATCCTGTCGGGGTTCATCCAGATGCGCATGGCCTGATCGGGTACACCGAAGATCTGTGCCTCGCCTGCGCCTTCCACCCGCTTGATCGCGTCGAGAACGTAGACGTTCGCGTAGTTGGTGACATATTCCGGTGTATAACGGCCGTCCTTGTTGAAGACGGAGAGTATCATCAGTATGTTGGACGCTTTCTTCTGCACCGAGACGCCGTACTGGGTGACCGCCGAGGGCAGCTGGGGAGTGGCGAGGTTGACACGGTTCTGGACCTGCACCTGCGCGATATCGGGATTCGTGTCCAGGGTGAAGTACACGGTGAGGTTCATCTGGCCCGTGTTGGAGCACGTCGAGGTCATGTAGAGCATATTGTCGACGCCGTTGATCTGGGCTTCGATGGGCGCGGCCACGGAATCGCTGACGGTCTTGGAATCGGCCCCGGGATAGGTGGTCGTGACCTGGACCTGCACCGGTGTGATCTCGGGGTACATGGACACGGGGAGGGCCTTTATCGCCACGAGACCGGCGATGACCAGGATGGTGGCCACAACGGTTGCGAAGATGGGCCGTTCGATGAAGAACCTGGAGAACATGCCCTACCTCCCCTGCTTCACGCTCCCGGCCCCGCCAGGTTCGGCCGGCTTCACCGGGGGCACCGGTGCGGCTGGCTTGGCGGCTGCGGGAGGTGGAGCCGTCTTTGAAGGCGCGGCCGCCGGTGGTGCCGTCTTTGCGGCCGGTTGTGCCGGTGCCGCGGCTGGCTTGGCGGGTGAGGGCTCGACCTTGACTGCCGGGGTGCCGGTCGCCGGTGCCGGCGCGGAGGTGGGTTTGACCTTTACGGGCTCACCCTGGCGGACCGAAAGGACGCCGTCGACGACGACCTGGTCGCCGGCGCGGAGCCCGGCATCGATGAACACATCATTGCCGTACCAATCTCCCACGGTTACAGGCCTGAATTCGGCCTTTCCCTCCTTGTTGATCACCCATGCGAAATGGCCCTTCGCGCCCTGCTGCACGGCCCGCTGCGGAACGAGGATCGCGTTACGGCGGATGGCACCCTTCATGCGGGCACGCACGTACTGGTTGGGGCGGAGCGTCTCCTTCGCGTTCTTGAAACTGGAACGGATGAGAAAGGTCCCCGTCTTCGCGTTGAAGGACGGGGCCGCGAAGGTGATGCGACCCGTTTCGGAGAAGACCGAGCCGTCGACGAGGACGATCTCGACATCGTAATTGTCACCCTTCGGAGGAATGATCTGACCGCTCGCCACCCGGTCGGCGAAACGCTTCATGTCGTTCTCTGAAATGCTGAAGTTCACCCACATGGGTGAGAGGACCGATACGGTCGTGAGCTGGCTGTTCATCTGGCTGACGTAGGCCCCGTCCTGGATCATGGCGGCGGCCGTTATACCCGTCACGGGAGCCGTTATCGTGCAGTAGGAGAGATTCAGCTGTTCCATTTCGAGCTGCGCCTTGGCCTGCTCCACCGCGGCCGAGGTGGATTCGAAGGTGCCCTTCGCGTCGTCGAGGTCTTTTTGCGACAGGGCATTCTGCTCCGCCAGGGGTTTGACACGGTCGAGGTTCATGCGGGCGACCTCCAGCGATGCCTTCTGCCTGGCAAGGGCCGCCGCAGCCGCGTTGACCTGTGTTTGAAAAGGCTTCTTGTCCATCACGAAAAGAACGGTGCCCTTCTTCACGATCGAGCCTTCCGTGTACATCCTCTTCTCAAGGAAGCCGTTCACCCTGGCGCGGATCTCGACCTCATGAGAGCTTTGCGTCTGTGCCACGAACTCGAAGGTGACCGGCGTGTCGGCCGGCGTGACCTTCACTGCTGTGACCTCCACCTGGCGGTCCTGGGGCTTCTGTTTCTTCGAGCAGCCCCCGGCCAAAGGCAGGACCAGAAGCGCGACGGCGAGAACGCACATCGCCCGGAACATCCGGTCTGAGCGGCAAGGTGCGAAGGTTTCTGTGGACATCATGAAAACACCCCGTTTCTTATGGATCGGTACATGACCGATGCTGTCGATGGCGGCGGGCCCGAAACGTGCATTGTGAGCCTTGCGTCAATGCTTAAGCTCCATCTGGACAAAACGCGGACCATCTCCCGGTATATCGTTTTCTCATCGAATCTATTAAGGCCTGCCACCGGACGGCAGTGGCTTGCCGATCGCTGCTGATAGATTTGAGTATAACTTTTAGTGTTTCATGAAGGCAAGCGCCTTTTTAGAAGCGGCTCAAGCGAAGAGAAGACCGTCACAAGTCACAGGTCCCAAGTCACACGTTCAAAACAACAAGAAGATTTGTTCTCCTGCACCAGTCAGTAATTGTCTTGACAGACAGACCGTCCCCTTTCACCGTCTTGCTTTGGCGACCTGCGACCTGAGACGGTTTTCGACCTGCGACGATCAGGGTGAGCCCGTCAGGATGAAGGCTGCCCAGAAGAAGGGGTGGGGCTTTTGCTTCATGAGGGTGAGCTTTGCCTGCCTCAGGGCTTCGGATGGGGTCTTTCCCTCGGAAAGGAGGGCGTAGAAGGCGGTCATCAGGTCCACCGTTTCCTTTGAGGGAACACTCCAGAGGCTCATGACGAGGGTCTTCGCGCCGGAAAGGATGAAGGCGCGTTTCAGCCCGAAGACGCCCTCTCCGCTCTTCACGTCCCCGACACCGGTCTGGCAGGCGGACAGGACGACGAGGTCCGTGTCCTTAAGATCGAGCCCGAGGACCTTCTCGGCCGTGACCATGCCTTCGTCCTTTCCCTCCTTAAGGGACGTGTTGACGCCGGCAAGGACGATCCCGGAGCGCACCATGGGGTTCTCGATGGAGTGGGGATGCTCCTGCAGGGCGTCTTCCGTAAGCGCGAGTTCGGCGGCGTTGTCCGCCTCTTTCGTCTCCTCTTCGGTGAGGAAGTACCCGTGGGTCGCGAGGTGCAGGACCCTGGGGGAGCGCGTGCCGAAAAGAATGTGTTCGAGAGCTTTCTTGTCCTGTTCATTGAGGACCTTTTGTCGGAAGGTGCCCGCCAGTATCTTCTCTATGGCGTCCGCCTCCTCTTTCGTGTCGGGGAGGCGGTCGAAATGCATGCCCCGGGCATCCCGAGAAACGTGGCTTCTTACCGGTGCCGGCTTGACGCCGGCGGAAGCCTTCGCCTTTTCCATCTCCTTCTGTCCCAGGTCGTAGTCGGGGTCGGCGATTATGAGCGACGAACCGCCCGTGAGGGAGGGCCGGGCAAACTTCACCATATCTCGTCCGGCACCGACATAGCTGATGAGGAGTCCCTCGATGAGATAGGCGCCGGAAGGTGTCACGAGGGCCTCGAAGGGGATGAGGTTCAGGTTCCCGTCAGGGCTGATGAGCGCCTGTCTTCTGTCCTTCAGGAAGGGTTCCACGGGTTTCACGAGCATGCCGTAGAGGCTGGAAGCTTCCGCCTTGAGCTTCTTCTCATCGGGCAGAACACCCTCGATCCTCGCCCTGGCCATTTCCCTCAGGTAGGCGGCAATGTGTTTGTCGACCCTTTCCGCCCCTCCCAGGTCGACGAGGCTCACCTCGCGGGGCTCTCCGGGACTGAAGACGAAAAGGAGATAGTGTGGTTCCGCCCATTTCCTCTTCCTGAAATCGAAGAGGGTGATCCTGGCGTAATCGAGATAGACGGTGTCCTTCGGGATAGTCGAAGCGAGGCTTCTCGTGTCCGCCGCCCGTGCCTTCTGCCCCAGCATGAATTCCCTGCTGCCCGCCATCAGCTCCCTCTCGAGGGTCTCCCTTTTCCTCTCAAGCCCGGATACCTTTCTCCTGTACTCATCGCTTTCCATCTTCCCCGGTCCGGATAGTTGAAGCCGGGCGATGTCCCGTTTCACCTCCGTCAGTTCGCCGAACCTCTCCCGCACCTTCGGGTCATCGGAGGCGCTCAGGGCATGGAGATAGCGTCCCTGTGCCTCCATGACGGAACCCTTCCATCTGAGCCAGGCGTTGAAGGTCTCCGTGACGGCGGCCCCGGTGCTTCGGGGGAACCGGAGGGTGTGGCTCACGTACCCGTAGATGCTCCATTCCTGGGTCTTCATGTAGGACAGCTTCTGCTTTTCCGTCAGGATGGTGAAGATGGACTCGCGCAGTGACTCCTGGACGCTGACGGAGCGTCTGAAGAATTCGTCGGCCTCACGATGCCTGCCTGTTGTCCCGTAGTAGAACCCAAGGTTGGAGAGCGCCGAGCAGACGCCGGGATGTCTCTCGCCGAACCGTGTCTCCCAGATCGCGAGGGCGCGTTTCAGGAGAGGCTCCGCCTCGGCTCCGCGCCCGGTCTGGCGGTAGAGCACGGAGAGATTGATAAGGGCGAATGCGACATTGGGATGGTTCTCGCCAAGGTCCTTCTCGCATATCGCGAGGGAGCGTTTCAAAAGAGGCTCCGCCTCGGCGTAGTGTCCCGTGTGGCGGCAGAGCTTGGCCAGAAGGGTAAGTGAAAAGGCCATGCCCTCGGGAGGGTAATTATCGTGCTTTTCCCAGATCTCTACGGCCCGTTTCATGAGAGGCTCCGCTTCGGCCTTCCGCCCGGTGAAGACGAGGGACTCGGCCAGAAGCGCGAGATTGAACGCTATGGCCTCGGGTCGCTGAACCCTCACCCTTTCGAGGATATCAAGGGCGCGCCTCAAGAGGGGCTCCGCCTCGACGTAACGGCCCGTGGCGTTGCATATCATCCCGAGGAGCGTGAGGTTCTGGGCAACGGCGGGCCGGTTCGGACCCTGGGGGGCCTTCTCCTGTATGGCCAGCGCGCGCCTCAAGAGGGGTTCCGCCTCGGCGAAGCGCCCCGTGGTCCGATAAAAGTTCGCCAGGGTTGTGAGCGACACGGCGGTCCTCGGATGCTCGGGACCGAAGGTCTTTTCGCTGACCTCGACCAGCCTGGCAGCGACGGGTATACCTTCCTGGAACCTGCCTTCCTTTCGGAACTGGTCTATCTGTGCGGAAAGCGTTGGGACATCGTCGCCCGAACGGCAGAGGTCAGCTCCGCCCAGCGACAGTGCCAGAACGATAATGATGGCGGTAAGGCCGGTGACGACGCGATGCAGGGTTCCCAAGTGTCTCATCTCCATCATCATGAACAGGAAGCACGCATACAGCTTATGTCGATTCTAGCATCACTCTCCGGGGTTATCAAGCCTTGCCGGAGGCACGAGCCTGCGTGTCATGGCAGTGAATAACTTGTTAACAACTGATGAATTATGAAGTATAATGAAGTTGTTAACAATGGAAAAGTCCACCGATGTAAAAGGGCTGGTCCTTGCAGCTCTCAAGCGAAATGGCAGGGTCAGGGCGGCCGATCTCGTGAGAGAAACCGGCTTCTCGCGGGTCTACGTCCACAGATTTCTCAGGGAGCTGATGGATGAGGGAAGGATCGAGCTCATCGGCAAGGCCAACCAGGCACACTATGTACCGGCCGGCGGGTCGCGCGCCGGCGGGGGGACCCCGGGGACGGCGCTCAGGCTCCACCGCATTCTCCGCAACACCGGCTTGAGGGAAGACGCCGTGCTGGAAGAAATAAAGCGGGAGGGGGGACTGTTCGAGAGGATCTCTCCGAATGCCGCCGAGATATTCACTTACGCCTTCACGGAGATGCTCAACAACGCGATAGAACATTCCGGTTCCGGGGTGATCGACGTTCTTGTTATGAGGGATGTGAAGGCCCTGTCCTTCGACATATCCGATAGAGGGGTCGGGATCTTCAATAACATCATGAAGAAGAAACACCTCGCTTCAGTCATGGAGGCCATCCAGGACCTGCTGAAGGGCAAGGAGACCACGGCCCCCGCGTTTCACAGCGGCGAAGGCATCTTCTTCACATCAAAGATCGCCGACCGGTTCATTATCAGGAGCTTTGGGAAGAAGCTGACCTTCGACAACGAGATAGGAGAGATCTTCGTGAGAGACGTGAAGAGACCCGTGCTGGGCACGAAGGTATTCTTCTCCTTCGTGCCTGGTGGCAGGAAGCGCCTGAAGGATGTCTTCGATCAATTCACCGACGAGGACCTTTCGTTCAGCAAGACCACGGTGAAGGTCCGGCTCTATCACGAAGGCGCGGAATATGTTTCGCGGTCCCAGGCGAGGCGTATCCTGGTGGGGTTGGAAAGGTTCAGGACCGTGGAACTGGACTTCTCGAAGGTCGAGACCGTCGGGCAGGGATTTGCCGATGAGGTGTTCCGCGTGTGGCATTCCCGGCATCCCGATATCAGTATCATGCCGGTCAATGCGGGAGAGAACGTGGAATTCATGATCAGGCATGTGACCGCAGGTTGACAACTTGTTAACAACTTTCCATTTGCAGGGTTAAACATAGTTGTTAATACAGGGAACACAAGAAAGGGGGTATTCCATGAATAAGGGAATTATGGCAGTGGCAACTCTGGTGATCTTCCTTGCTTTTTGTCCGGTCGCCGCATGGTCCCAGACGAGCGGGGAGGCAGGCAGGGACACTTTCAGACTGACCCACATCGAGTCCTTCGAGCCCTTTGCCGTTGTCGGGAACGGCACGTCGAAGGGATTGACCGTGGACATCCTGACGGAGGCGCTGTCGAGGGTCGGGCTCAAGGTCGTCTTCGCGGGACAGCCCCAGGAGAAGGAGCAGGAAGTGGTACTCAAGGGTGAAGCGGACGGCCTTTCCTTCTTCGCGATCAACGCGGAACGGAAGAAGAGCTTCGATTTCAGCGATCCCTATCTCATGACGGGAGGGGCCCTCTTCGTTAAGTCGCCCGCGCCGCCCTGCAATTCTCTCAAGGGACTCGAAGGCAGGACCGTGGCAACCCCGCTGAAAGGCCCTCTCGCGGGCCACATCAAGAAGAATTTCCCCGGGGTAAAGGTGTTCACCGATGTGAAGGACTACAAGTCGACCCTTCAAGCGGTCCTCGATGGAAAGGCGGACGCCGCGGCCCTCAATACACAGGTGGGAGCCGTCCTGGCGAGGGATTCCTTTCCCGGCAGGTTCTCGATGCCGGAGAAAGGTTTTCTCGAGATCCCCGTCGGTGTCGCCGTCGCGAAGGGAAAACACGGCGATTTCCTGGCAAAGCTCAACAAGGGACTCAAGGCCATAATGGTCGACGGGACATACGACAGGATCATAGCGAAATGGGGAGTGCCGGCGACGACGAAACCCCCGAGAGAATAGCTTGAATCGCTTGAGGGCTGAGACACGAAAGCCCGGCAGGCGGAAAGAGAGTGGCTGATGGAAAGGGTGAGACTGAAGGTAAACGGGGTTTGGCGGAACTTTGTGGTGGAGCCCGATCGTGTGCTTCTGGATACATTGAGGGAAGACTTGAGGCTCACGGGGACGAAACAGTCCTGCGACCGCAAGGGGCAATGCGGTGCCTGCACGGTCATCGTCAACGGAAAGGCGGTCCCGTCGTGCCTCACGAAGATGGCCGGTCTTGACGGTGCGGAGGTTATGACCGTGGAGGGTCTCGGCACGCCGGAGAATCCCCACCTTATCCAGGAGGCCTATGTCCTTTCGGGGGCGATACAATGCGGTTTCTGCACACCCGGCATGATCATGGCGACAAAGGCCCTTCTGGACAGGAACTCCGATCCCGGGGACGAAGAGATAAAGAAGGCCCTTCAGCGCAATCTCTGCCGCTGCACGGGATACGTGAAGATCATCGAGGCGGTGAAGCTCGCCGGCAGATTCATTCGGGGCGAGACGACACCCGACGAGGTGAGGCCCAACCCGAAGGGACCCATGATCGGGGTCTCCCACCCCCGTCCTTCCGCCATGCTGAAGGCCTGCGGGCTCGCGGAGTTCTCGGCCGACATCAAACTGGAGAACCCCCTCGAACTGGCGGTGGCGAGGAGTACCGAGCGCCATGCCAGGATCCTGTCGGTGGATACGTCTGAGGCCGCGACGATGCCGGGAGTGGTCGGGGTCATGACCGCCCCGGATATCAAGGGCACGAACAGGATCAAGATCATCTCCGCCGACCAGCCCATCCTGGCGGAAGACAAGGTCTACTGCCTGGGGGACGCCATAGCGGTCGTGGCGGCGCGCACGAAGAAAGAGGCACTCGCCGGCGCGGCGGCCGTGAAGGTCGAGTATGATCCCCTGCCCGTCATCACGTCGCCTCTGGAGGCCATGAAAGAGAGCACCGCGAGGATCCACGCCGAGTGGCCGAACCTCTGTTTCGCTCAGCCTCAGATAAAGGGCGATGCCGAAAAGGCGCTTCGCGAGGCCGCCGCCGTGGTGGAGGCGGATTTCTCGACGCAGATCAATCACCAGGCCCCACTCGAGCCCGAGGCGACGGTGGCCTACATGGAGGGAGAAGGGGAAGAGGCAGAGCTCGTGGTCATCGGGAGGAGCATCAACATCCACCTCCACATGGCGGACCTGCAGGAAAGCCTCGGGTACGAGAACGTGCGCTACGAGGAGGCCTTCTCGGGGGGGAATTTCGGGCAGAAGATCGCGATGACCTCGGAGGCCATCGCGGGGGCGGCGGCGCTTCATTTCGGTCGCCCCGTTCGCTACATCCCCAGCCTCGCGGAGTCGATGCTCATGAGCAGTAAGCGCCACGCCTTCGCGATGAAGGTGAGGCTCGGCTGCGGGGAGGACGGGAAGCTGACGGCCTTCACGATGGATCTCACCGTCGACAACGGGGCATATCAGATAATCGGCGTCGCTGTCGTCAAGCGGGCGTTGTGGATGCTCTCGGGCTCCTACAACATCCCGAACGTCAGAGCCATGGCGCGGCTCGTGTATACCAACAACCCCGCCGGGGGGGCGGCGCGCGGAGCGGGACCTCCGCAGACCACCTTCGCCCTGGAGTGCGCCGTGGACATGCTCGCCGCTAAGATGGGCATGGATCCCCTCGAGTTCCGGAGGAAGAACTCCCTTCTGCCCGGGCAAAGCTGCTCCACGGGAATGGTGTACGACGAGTGGCCCTTTCCGGAGCTCTGTGACGCCATCAGGCCCGCATACGAGAGGGCGAAGAGGGAGGCGGCAGCCGCGGAGGCGGGTCCGGTGAAGCGCGGGGTGGGCATAGCCAGCCACGCCTTCGGTATAGGGACCCCCGCGGACATAGGAAGAGTGGTCGTGGAGCTTGACCCTGATGACGGCCTCACGGTCTTTGCGGCCGTTGCGGACCCCGGGGAAGGCAACGATTCCATGCTTACCCAGATAGCCTCACACCTCACGGGCATACCCATGGACAAGGTCCGCCTCGTTACCCGCGACACCGACCGGACAACGGGCATGGGCCCCGCGGCGGCTAGCAGGATGACCTACATGGCGGGCGGCTCCCTGGTGCTCGCCATCGAGCAGTTGAAGAAGGCCATGGAGGAGGCGGGCACGCGCACCTATGAGGGACTGAGGAAGGCGGGCAGACCCACCCATTACCTGGGCTCCAAAATGGCCGCCGGCAGGGACGCCGACATGGACCCCGAGACGGGCCAGGGGCTGTCCTTTGAGTCCCGTGTCCACGCCATCCAGATGGCCGAGGTGGAGGTCAACACGGATACGGGCGAGGTCCGCGTCGTCAGGATGACCACCGCCGTCGATCCCGGCACGGTCATCAATCCCATAAACCTCGAGGGCCAGCTCCACGGGGGCATGGACCAGGGTGTCGGTTTCGCCCTGAGGGAAGAGTACATCCACGGCGAAACGAAAGACTGGTTCACCTTCAAGTTCCCCACGATGAAGACCGCCTTCGACATGGACGTGATAATCAACGAGACCCCCCGGGCAAAGGGCCCCCTGGGGGCGGTGGGAATTGGCGAAATGACCATGGTGTGCACGGCTCCCGCCGTCATCAACGCCATCTGCGATGCCTGCGGCGTGAGGATCCGCGACCTGCCGGCGGCACCGGAAAAGATCAAGACAGCGTTGGACGAAAGAAACCGTTGGAGCCGTTAGAACCGTTAGAACCGTTAGAACCGTTGGAATCGTTGGAATCGTTGGAGCGTTCTTCGTTGCCGTCATTCCGGCGAAGGCCGGAATCCAGGAGAGGCGTTGGGGTAGAAAAGGCGCTGGATCCCTGATCGAGTCAACGAGGACGATATATGGGCGAAAACCCCGGCTGGATGACGATCTCCCTTATGGTTTACGAGATTCTGAAAGTGAGCATGCCTTGATGGATGGTTTGTCTGAACCTGAAGAAAGAACATGGGACCTTCAACAGAGGGTGCGGGTCATTGCGGGAAAGGAGGTTGTTTTCGATGATGAGGGGTTTCTGTGGCGGCCGGAGGATTGGACGGAGGAGGTGGGGCGGGTGCTCGCGTTGGAATCCGGCATGGAGGTGCTCGATGACGCCCGGTGGAGGGTCATCCGTTTCCTGCGGGAGTACTATGCCTATCATGGCAGGGCGCCCATGAACCGCGACCTCAAGGCGGGCCTCGGGATGAGCCTCATGGACCTCGAGGCGCTCTTCCCCGGCGGTATCCGCAAGGGAGCGCGGCGGATAGCCGGGTTGCCGAACCCGAGGTCATGCACGTGAGGGATATGCCCGCGAGGCTGGTCTATCTCGACAATGCCGCCACAACATTTCCCAAACCCTCGTCGTCCCTTGAGAAGGCGATAGAGACCTATCGTCGGATCGGTGTCTCCCCGGGCCGGGGAGGCTACGACCTTGCCGCGGAGGCCGAGGAGTTCGTAAGGGAAACGCGGCGCAAGACCGCCCGCTTCTTCGGGTCTTCCGCTCCCGACCGGGTCATCTTCACGGGTAACGCAACGGATGCGCTGAACATAGCCCTCCAGGGCCTGCTCCGTCCCGACGACCATGTCGTGTCCACAAGACTCGAGCACAATTCCGTCCTGAGACCCCTCCACCATCTGCGTCAGAAGGGGATCATTGAATACGATCTTGTTCCCTTCGATGGAAAAGGCTTCGTCGATCCCGAAGACATCGTCGCGGCCATCCGGCACGACACAAAACTCGTTGTCGTGACCCACGCATCCAACGTTCTGGGCACCATCCAGCCCGTTCGGGAAATAGGGCGGCGTTGCGCCGAGCACGGCGTGCCGCTCCTCGTCGATGCCGCTCAGAGCGCCGGCGCGGTCCCCATCGACGTGGACGGATGGCAGGTCGCGGCCCTCGCTTTCACGGGGCACAAGTCCGTGCTGGCGCCCACGGGGATCGGAGGGCTTGTCCTCAGCCGGCAGGTGGAGGACATAGAGCCTTCCCGGTTCGGCGGGACGGGGATCGATTCGGCGAGCCCCGTTCACACCCGGGACTTTCCCCACAGGCTGGAGGCGGGCACCCTCAACCTCCTCGGCATCATCGGTCTTTCCGGGAGCCTCGACTATCTGGAGGAGGCGGGTATCGAGGCGGTGAACGCCCGGGAGATGGAACTCGTCACGAAGCTCCGCGACGGGTTGTCTCTGAGCACAGGAATAGACCTTTATTGCGCGGAAGACCTTTCCGATCACGTCGCATTGCTGACGGCAAACGTACGGGGCATGGACCCGCACGACGTGGGGGCCATCCTGGACGGCGACTTCAACATCGCGGTCAGGACGGGAGTTCATTGTGCTCCCCTCGTCCATGAGAGTCTCGGCACATCTCCGGGCGGCAGCGTGCGCTTCAGCATCGGACCTTTCAATACCGGCAGCGACATAGACCTGGCGCTCAAGGCCATGAAGGAGATCGCGAGGCGTGGTTGAGAGGGTTGACGTGCGGCAGACGGTTCATCAGCCGGCGCCGCGGTTGCCGGACCTGTGGCGGAGGTAATGGGGAAGGGCCGCGAACGTGAATATGCCCGCCGACAGGAGGATCGGGAAGAAGCAGCACGCGTAGACCCTGCCAAGGGGTATCCTCTCCGCGAGAAAACCGATAGCGAGAACACCGACCCCTGCTCCAAGATCGTAGGAGACGAGATACGTGGAATTCGCCGCGCCTCTTTCATCGACGTCCGCAAGATCGTTGACCGCCGCCTGGCACGTCGGCATCAGTATCCCGAAACCGAAGCCGCTCACCATGCCGGCGCCCAGGAACTGGAGCGGCGTTGCCGCCAGGCCGAGCCACGGCAGTCCGGCCGCGGTCAACGTGAGGCCGGCAACGACGAGGCAATGGAAATACCCCCTGTCGAAGAGCCTGCCCAGGAAGAGTCTGGAAAAGAAGATGGACGCGGAGAAGCACAGGAAAAAGGCGGTGACGTTCCTGAAACCCCTCTGCGTGGCGTAGATCCCGACGAAGACGATTATTGCCCCGTACGCGATCATGATGAAGAACATGGTCAGGGAAAGGGGAAGGGCCTTCCTGTGGAAGAGGTTCCGTACGGAGAATCTCGTTCTGGAGATCGCCCTCGGGGGCGTCCGCGCGAAGAGGGCAATGACGACGGCGAGAAGTGAAACGCCGAGGAGTGAAAGGAACATGACCCTTGGGCCATAGCCACTGAGCACCTCGTTGCCGAACATGGGGCCGATGGTCATGCCCACGGGAATGCACAGGGCAAAGATGCCTATGCCTTCACCGAGACGCACGGGAGGCACGATATCGGCGACGACGGTCGCGTTCGCAGAGGAACAGGTCCCCCATATGGCGCCGTGGACAAGCCGCAGGATGAGCATGGCCGCAACCCCTGTCACCAGGGGATAGAAGCCGTACGCGGCCGCCGAGACGACAAGGGAGATGATGAGGATGCGGAACCGGGGATGATTGTCGAGAATGAACCCCGCGAGGGGACGGGCAATGATGGCGGTGATGGAAAAGGCGGCCATGATCATCCCGATATTCCCCTGGCCCATCTTCAGGTGTTTCATCAGGTAGATGGGCAGTGTGGGCATGAGCGCGTAGAACGCCCACGACAGGAGCAATGTCGCCGATATCACGGCTGTGAACTGTTTCGACCAGAGTTTGTTCCGCAACGGGTATCCTTTAGTGAGCTGTTGGAGGGATGAGCCTTCCTTGCGCTTTCGGTGATTCAGGAAAGTACCATAAAATCCCCGGGAATACAAAAAAGAATGAAACAGGTCATAGGTCATGGGTTATAGGTAATGGGGAAGACAGAACGCAAAACACGTACCGGCCCCTCCCATGACCCATAGCCCACTGCTGTCCAAAATGATCCATTTCCCGGAATGCCCTCCTTATGGAACAGGGGTCCAGGGCAGGCAGGTCCTCCGTTCCGGACGAGGTTGATCTCTTCTGAGGAGGATAATGACCAATGACCAAATTCCAATGACCAGAGAAAGAGACAATAACCAATAACCAAAAAGAAAACGATACGGACAGTCCATTCTGTCCTTCTCTTTGTTCAATTGGTTATTGGTACATTGGTCATTCTGGTTCCCTGGCTTGCTCCGGAGAGTCAGCATGTTCCTTGCCGTAGGGTCTATGTTGGACAGGTGGGGGTGAGAGGTGATGGGAAAGAAATCGGGGTGCCGATGGTGAAGGCCCGGTCCCTTTCCGGGGGGGCAGGAAGGGACCGGGCTTCGATCAGGGGGGTCTACATGGTGAAACGCCACTTGCAGAACATGTCCGCGGGGTGCGGGTCGGGGGGAGCGAAGAGGCACTCTGTCCTTATCGAGGGATCGATCTCCTTCGCGAAGGCCTCGAAGAGCTTGCGGTGCATGTCCTTGCACTTGAATTCCCCGAGGCCGTGTTTCAGGCGCGCCTCCTGGGCGCTGCAATGGGGGACGCTGATCGTGAGGCTTCCATGTTCTGGAGTTATGTCGTATCCGACGAGTGCCGCCATGGGAAAAAGGGCGATGGCGCGGGCAAAACCGGCGAGCCCCTTTTCCTCTATGCCGAAACGCTTCACTATCTCCCGGGCGGCGAGGCGCGCTGCGTCCTCCCACACCTTTTCGACGACGCCCTCGGCGGAAGACTGGCCGAACGCGTCGGACACGTGAAGGAACCAGAATCCGTCGATCACCTTGTAGTGCCACAGGACAAGCTCAAGAAAGGTGTTCTTCTGTTCCTGGTCCATGAGGTCGAGACTGGGAATGGCCATAACGCCTCCTTTACTTCGCGTATTGTTCCCGAAGGACCTTCTTCTGTATCTTGCCGACGGGGTCCTTGGGGAGGGCGTCGACGAAATCCACGGTCTTCGGCAGCTTGTACCGGGCGAGGTGCTTCGCGCAGAATTCGATGAGCTCCTTTTCCGTTATGTGGGCGTCCTTCGTGAGAACGACAACGGCCTTGACCTGCTCGCCCCAGCGTTCGTCAGGTATTCCGATGGCCGCGCACTCGTGCACCGCGGGATGGAGATGGAGGGCGTCCTCGATCTCGTGGGGGGAGATGTTCTCGCCGCCGCTGATGATGAGGTCTTTCTTGCGGTCTATGACATATATGTATCCGTCTTCGTCGAACATACCCATGTCGCCCGTGTGAAGCCAGCCTCCCCTCAAGGTTTCCTGCGTTTCCTCGGTTCTTTTCCAGTAGCCCTTCATCACGTTGGGACCACGGGCGATGATCTCACCCACTTCGCCGGGTCTGACGTCGTTGTCGTCCTTGTCGACGATCCTGACGTGGCAGCTGAAGAGTTCCTTGCCCACGGAGCCGAGACGTTTCAAGCCCTCGCCCTCCAGGGAATAATCCTCCTTGGAGAGGTAGGCGAGCAAGGGAGATGCCTCGGTGAGGCCGTACACCACGAATATGATGTCGGGGCCGAGCACCTCCACTGCCCGCTTCAGGATGGGTACGGGGGTTGTCTGTCCGCCGACGGAATAGCTTCTCAGGGTGCCGAGCTTGTAGCCGCCTTCCTTGTAGGCGTCGAGGATGTCCACGAGGCCCGTGTAGACAAGGGTGATGTTGGTGATCTTCTCCTTTTCCACCAGCTTCCAGAATTCATGACCGTTGAAATTGGTCACCATCACGTTTGTTCCACCCACGTAGAAGTGGCACAGCACCATCGATGCCTCCATGGTGTGATAGCACGGTTGGACGTGAAGGCTCACATCGGATGGCCCGAGCTTGTACGCGATGGTGTGGTTAACCACGGCGGACAGGAAATTGTCGTGGCTGAGCATGACGCCCTTGGGTCCGCCCGTGGTGCCGCTCGTATAGAAGATGGCGAAAAGATCGTCGGGTTTGACGCTGCCCGCCGGTTCCGCGGGCGAGCCCGACCGTATCATCTCCTCGTAAGGCGCACCGATGTCCACGATGTGAGGCACGGTGATCTCGTTCCGTATGGCCTCGACCTGGTCCTTGAACGTGTCACCCACGAAGAGGATGCCTATCTCGGCATCGTTGAGGACGAACTTCAACTCCGAGGGGACGAGCCGGAAGTTGACGGGGACCCAGACCATGCCCGTCTTTGCCGCTGCGAAGCATATCTCGAACATCTCGACGTTGTTGCGGCTGAGCACGGCGACCTTGTCGCCCGCGGCAAGCCCCAGTTTCATAAGTGAATCGGCGAGGCAGTTCACCCGCCTGTTGAATTCGCGGTACGTAAGCCTGTTGTCGTCGGAGACCAGAGCGGTCTTGTCGGGATACCGGCGCGCGCATTGAATGGATAGATCGCCTATAAGCATGAGTTAGTTACCTCCCGTGAAATTTGCTGTGTCTTACATGCCCAGATAACATCTCTTTACTTCCTCATTTTCCAAAAGGTCATTTGCTTTTCCCTGCAACACGATCCTGCCCGTTTCGAGCACGTAAGCGCGGTCGGATATGTGAAGGGCGGCGTTCACGTTCTGTTCGACGAGCAGGATGGAGATGCCCCGGCTGCGAAGCTCTCCGATGGTACCCAGTATGGCTTCGACAACCAGCGGGGCCAGCCCCAGGGAAGGTTCATCGAGCAGGAGAAGCTTTGGCTGGGACATGAGCCCCCTTCCTATGGCAAGCATCTGCTGTTCCCCGCCGCTCATCGTTCCTGCCTTCTGGGCGAGGCGTTCCTTGAGTTTGGGGAAGAGGACAAACACGGATTCAAGAAGGTCGTCGAGGCGCTCCTTCTTTGCCGGGTTGACGTAGGCACCGAGGAAAAGGTTCTGCTTCACCGTGAGGGAGCCGAAGATCTGGCGTCCCTCCGGGACGTGGCTG
Source organism: Syntrophorhabdus sp. (assembly GCA_012719415.1). NCBI lineage: Bacteria > Pseudomonadati > Thermodesulfobacteriota > Syntrophorhabdia > Syntrophorhabdales > Syntrophorhabdaceae > Syntrophorhabdus > Syntrophorhabdus sp. The sequence goes on along the minus strand of JAAYAK010000080.1, from coordinate 903 downwards.
AGTCCGATTCTCACGAGTTGGTTCGGTTTGCGGCCCGTCACATCCTGTCCGTTGAAGAGGAACCTGCCGGTCGTCGGAGGTATCACCCCGGACAGGGCCTTGAGAAGGGTCGATTTTCCGGCCCCGTTGGCCCCCACGAGACAGACGATCTCACCCTTCTTCACCTCCAGGTCTATTGCCTTGAGGACCTGTATGCGGGCATATCCGGCTGATAGTCTCTCGGCCTTGAGGATCATTGCGTCACCCCGCACTCTTTGCTCTGCGCGCCCAGGTACGCCTCTATGACGTCGGGGTTCGCGCAGATCGCCGAAGGCGATCCTTCCGCCAGCTTCTTTCCGAAATCGAGGACGATGATGTCGTCGGCGATATTCATGACCAGCTTCATGTTGTGTTCGACGATGAGGATTGTGATCCCCTGTTGCTTGATCGCCATGAGAAGTCGTGTGAATTCCTCCACCTCGGCGTCGTTGAGTCCCGATGCGGGCTCGTCGAGAAGGAGCATCTTCGGGTCCGTCATCAGCGCCCGCGCGAGCTCCAGGAGACGCTGGCTGCCGAAGGACAGCTCCCCGGGGAGCGCATGCGCCTCCTTTTCAAGACCGACAAGTTTCAGGAGGTCCATGGCCTTCTGTGTGACCTCCCTCTCCCGCCTCTTTACCTTTTTTCTCAGGAAGATCGTCCCGAGGAGCGTCGGTTTCAGGCGCATGTGGGCCCCCAAAAGGACGTTGTCGAGAACGGTGGCATCATTGATCGTGAAGAGCCGGATGAGCTGGAACGTGCGGGACATGCCCAGCGAGGCGATCTGGTCGGTCCTCAATCCGACGACATCACGGCCCTCAAAAAGGACGGAGCCGTGCGTCGGGGGGTTCAGCCCGCTGACGGCATTGAGGAGGGTTGTCTTGCCGG
>JAAYAK010000079.1 GCA_012719415.1 Syntrophorhabdus sp. | reverse complement strand
TCATGATGCGAGGACAATCGTTGATGCCCGCCAGAAGGACGGACTGGTTGCCAAGGGGTATGCCCGCGTCGGCGAGCTTGGCCAGGGCCCTTCGGGAGGAGGACGTTAGTTCCCGGGGATGGTTGAAGTGCGTGTTGATCCAGAGGGGGTGATGCTTTTTGAGGATGTTCACCAGGTTGTCGGTTATGCGGTAGGGGAGCACGACGGGTGTGCGCGTTCCGACGCGCACCACCTCCACGTGGTCGATGGCATCAAGCTCGGTGAGGATCCAGTCGAGGTAGTCGTCGGACAGCAGGAACGGATCGCCTCCGCTGAGCAGAACGTCCCGGACCTGCCGCGTCTCCCGTATGTAGTCGAGGCCGGCCATTACCTGGGAGCGGTCGGGAATGCTGTCACGGTCGCCCACGCGCCGCTTCCGGGTGCAGTGACGACAATACATCGAGCAGGTGTTGCTGACAAGGAACAGCACCCTGTCGGGATAGCGGTGAGTGATGCCGGGGACCGGGCTGTCTTCGTCCTCGTGGAGCGGATCGGTCATGTCGTCGGGGGTGACGTTCATTTCCAGCACGGAGGGAAAGCTTTGCTTGAAGATCGGGTCGTGCTCCAGGTTCTCCACATCAACGAGCGAAAGATAGTACGGTGTTATGGACATGGGGAAACGACTGATGGTGTGCTCGTACTGCTCACGCCGAGCGTCATCGAATTCAATCCCAAGAAGGTTCTCCAGGGTCGTGAGGTCGCGGACACAATGCCTGATCTGCCATCTCCAGTCATTCCAGAGAAGGGGTTGTGCCATATCTTTGATCGCGGGAGCAGTCTGGTTCCGGGTTTTTGTCAAGTGCATCGTTTCCTCCTTTAGCGCAGAACACCGCTTCTCGAGGTGCCCTCCACGTGCTTTCCGGCCCCGGGAAAAGGGCCTTCTCCTTGTGTCGGGTTGCCGAATGTCTTTTGACACCCACTTTTATATAACCCGGGAGACCTGTGCCTTTCTGTCAAACGGGTTACCTTTGGAAACAGAGTCTTTCTTTTTTCAACCTGGCTCCCGGGATTTGTCTAATGCTGTGTTGGAATCATGCGATAAGACAACTGAAGACAAATACCGCTATTGCCTTCGTATGTGATCGGTAAAGGCAAGCTGGTATTTTTCGTGATGGAGAATTGCGTTTTCTCATTTTATCACTATAGTATTTGATATGCTCTGGCACATCGGCACTCTTTATGACCATAAGGAGACCAGATGAAGGACGCGTCGGGAACGAATCAGGAACTGCTCGAAGAGATATCCATTCTCAAGCGGAAGATCAGGGAGCTGGAGGAATCGGAGGCCGGGCGGCGGCAATCCGAGGAGGCGCTCAAGGAGGCCGGGGACTCGTTGAGGGCCTGCTTGGAGAATGCTCCTGATGCTGTCTACATCATGGACACGGAGGGCGCCTTTCTGTACGGCAACCGCAAGAGCGAGGAGATTATCGGCTATGGCAGGGAGGAACTCATCGGCAAGAATTTCCTCGAGATGAACCTCCTTTCGGAAGCCAGCTTCTTCAAGGCGGCCGAATTGTTTGAGGCCAGCAGGGAAGGGAAGTCTACAGGTCCCGATGAGATGGAGCTTGTCAGCAAGGATGGACGTTTCGTCCCGGTGGAGATCAATACGAGCGTGGTCCAGTACATGGGCCGGACCGTCGTCATCGGTTTCGTGCGCGACATCACGAACCGGAAACGGGCCGCTCGGGAGATCCTCCTCGAAAAGGAGAAACTGAGGACCCTTCTCGACAACGCCCCCTTCGGCATGTTTCTCATCGACAGGAAGAGCCGCGTCGTCTACATGAACACTCATTTCAGGGACCTCTTCGGATATGACATGTCCGATGTTCCTGACATAGCGACATGGTACAGAAGGGCCTACCCGGACACCGCGTACAGGAAGATGGTCACCGCGGCGGCGAAAGAAGACCTTGGAAATGCAATCCCCGGGGCGAGGAAGTCACGGGTATTCACCGTCGCCTGCAAGGACGGAACGGATAAGGTCGTGAGCCTTGTCGTGTCTGTGCTGGCCTCCGGCGAGTACCTGATGAGCTGCGAGGACATCACCGAAATGAGGAGGCTCGAATCCCAGCTCCGCCACGCCCAGAAGATGGAATCGATAGGCACCCTGGCGGGCGGCATCGCCCACGACTTCAACAATATCCTCTCGGCCCTGATGGGATACGCCTCGCTTATGCAGATGAAGATGGAGAAGGACAGCCCTCTGCGGCCGTACCTGGACCAGGTCCTGTCGGCATCGCGAAAGGCGGCCGATCTCACACAGAGTCTTCTCGCCTTCAGCAGGAAGCAGCCTGTGACCCTTCTTCCCCTGGACATGAACAGCACGATAGGATCGACGAAGAAGCTCCTCAAGAGGCTTCTGACGGAGGACGTCGACCTTCATACCACCCTTACCCGGGACGACACGGTGGTCATGGCGGACAGGTCCCAGGTGGACCAGATCCTTTTCAATCTCGTCACGAACGCCCGCGACGCCATGCCGAGGGGGGGCACGCTCACAATCAGGACCGATATTGCGGACATTGACGAGAGGTTTACCAGGGCCCACGGGTTCGGCAAACCGGGACGGTACGTGATGATAACCATCTCGGACACCGGTGAGGGCATGGATGAAGCGACGCAACGGAAGATCTTCGACCCCTTTTTCACAACGAAAGAGACCGGCAAGGGCACGGGGCTCGGGCTTGCCACGGTGTACGGGATCGTGAAACAGCACGACGGATACATTACCGTGCAAAGCGAACCGGGTCGCGGGAGCGCCTTCCGCATCTATCTTCCCGTGGTGCAGGCGAAGACGGACCGCGAAGAGGAAGAGGCGGTCCCCCTTTCCGCGGGGACGGGGACGATCCTCATCGCCGAAGACAACGAAGAGGTCAGGCGGTTCATGCGGGAGGCCCTTCAGGAATACGGGTACAGGACCATTGAGGCCGTGGACGGCGAGGACGCGGTCGACAAGTTCAGGCGGTACAGGGACGTCGATCTCGTCATCGTCGATTCCGTGATGCCGAAAAAGAACGGACGCGAGGTCTATGAAGAGATGCACCGGATGGACCCGCGTGTCCGGGTGCTCTTCACGAGCGGATACACGAAGGATATCATCCTGGAAAAAGGGATAGAGGGCAAAG